>CAZNAK010000405.1:0-3009 GCA_964570645.1 uncultured Cytophagales bacterium
CTGCATTCAGCCCTGGGAGACTGTCAGGAATTACTACTTACGTACGGCGGGCATAAGCAAGCTGCAGGCGTGAAGTTGCTACCAGAAAATATCCCAGCTTTTCGAGAGGGTTTTCAGTCAGCGGTAGCCGCGAACAGCGAGGAAGACAGCGCGACTCCCAAGCTTAAAATTGACCTTGAGGTGGAACTCACTGAAATCAACGAAAAAAAGTTCGCCATCATTCAGCAAATGGCACCGTTCGGCCCATACAATATGCGCCCCGTTTTTAGTACGCGTTGTGTGCGCGTAGTGGGTTCACCCCGAAAAATTAAAAATAGCCATGTCGCCTTTCAGGTGCGCCAAGGCGAACGTACTTGGAGCGCTATCGCCTTTCAGATGGCGCATAAGTTTCCCATCATCAATAGTGGGCAGTTGCTGGACATCGCTTTTGTGATCCGTAAAGTGAACGTTTACGGAAAAGAATATCTTGAACTCGAAATCCGCGATGTACGACAGAGTGAGTTGTGTTAGGAAGTTGGTTTACGCTCGGTTAAGGCAGAGGCAAAAAGAATTTGAAAGTACTGCCTGCACCTAATTCACTTTCCACCCAGATTTTTCCTCCCTGCCTATGGATAAACTCTTGCGAAAGTTTCAGCTCTAAACCTGAGCCAGTTTCTTTTTCTGTGCCTTTGGTGGTCTCAAAGCTGGTTTTGTCGAATATCTTACCTATCCGCTCGGGACTAATACCTACTCCGGTATCTTTTACGGAAAAGGTGACAAAGTTAGACGACGTATGCTGTGCCTCAAGGGTAACTTTTCCCTTCTTTGACGTGAACTTAATCGCATTTGCAATCAGGTTTCGGAAGACGGCAGAGACCATATTTAGGTCACATTTCACTACTAAGGGCTTGGGGATTCGATTTATAAGTTCAATTTCTTTATCCTTAGCCATCTCTCCCAATAACTCAATGTTTTCTTCAATCGCTGAGTTAATGACTTGGTCACGAATATCTGCAAAAGGTTCATCGCGTTGACTCTGCGACCAAAGGAGTAAATTTTCAAAAATAGAGGATATAAGGCTGCTTTGTTTGCCGATAATTTCCATGAAATGTTGCATTTCCTCCAGCGTAATCCCCGTACCACTCATTTTTACAATATCAGTAAGGGCTTCGATGCGTCCGAGCGCACCTCTTAAATCATGGGAGATGATAGAAAACAGCGTTTCCTTTGATTCGTTTAGCTGCTTTACTTCCTTGTATTTCTGAGATAAATGCAGGTTAGCCCGGACTCGCGCCGTAAGCTCCAGAGGATCAAGTGGTTTCCTTATATAGTCCGCCGCTCCAGCGTCCAAGGGCATTTCAAGATTTTTTGAGCTGGTCATTGCTCCCGTACACATAATCGCGGGGATATCCTTTGTTTGCGCGTCTTCTTTTAGTTGCATAATAAATTCAATCCCATCACTTTCAGGCATCTCCCAGTCGGTAATAATCAGATCAGGAAGTCGCTTTTTGATTACCTTATGTGCCTGCTGTACACTTTTGGCAAGTACAATCTCATCCGAAATTGCGGCTTGCTCTAAAGCATGATAGATCGTCTGAAGGCTTTCCACCTGATCGTCAACAATTAAAATTCGCTTGTTTCTTTTATCCATCCCTAACCCAGTTTAACTAAAGTTTCCTTTCAATTAATTTTGTGTTGAGCGTAAAAATACAAAAAAGATATGCGTTTTTCTATCCGTGCAGCTTCTCCTGCAAGGGAAGCTGGCAAAATAACACTACATGAGCGTCCTCTTCGAGAACAAGGTCCGCATCATAGATGCTACGATAGTGGCACGAAATTACAAACTCGAAAAACAGGCTACATGAGGATGATAGTTTTTTTATAAAACTCAATTTTACTTTTATCTTACACCACTAATTAGCTAACTGGAATATGCTTTATCGTTAGGTAAACGCATTTTTCCTGTCATGCACATTCCGGAGACTGAAGAAGGACGATCTGCCTATACTCCAGCTCAAGCTGAAGTCCGTAAAAAGACTTTTGATATTATCGGGGAGCGAGATTGGTTGATGGGGCGCAAAAAAGAAGGAAGTTTAAAGGAGTTAAGAGCCTGGCAGACTTCCTATGAAAATAGCTGGCCTCAACATGAGGGTATTGAGTATTTAAAACGAGGGAAGTGCCCTATTCAGTGGGAAAGCATTGATAATTTAGAGGAATTGTGTATTAAGTTGATTAAAATGTCTAAATGCCATCGTAGGTATGTAGAACTTCATACTCAGATATTAGAGGCGGCTTATGAGTGGGATACCGAAGGGCGTCCTACTAGTCACTTACTCAGGTCAGCACATGGTTATATTTCCATGATGTCGAACCAACACGTAAATTTTTACCTCAAATCACAGAAGGAATTGAGCAGGCTGATAATTTCTTGTTTTTCCTATCAAAAGCGTCTTTATCATCAAAATGGTGTATGTGGGGGCTCAATATGCCTTATCACTTAATAAACGTATCATCCCCCTAAAAATCGGGAGTGTTGAGGGCTTTAAACTACCCGAAATAGAGGGAGCAGAAGAATTAGCTGAGTACTTATTAAGTCTATCTAGTATTGATTTTACGGATAATGAAGCAGGTAAAGTAGATGAAGCGGGTAAAAGCGACTTTGAGCGAGACATTGATGACGTACTAAGAGAACTCAATAGAGATAAAGACTATTATGAGTAACATAAAAAGCTATTAACACAAGCTATTCGTTGGAAGAAAAATCCTAAGCCAGCCTATCTTTTGAGAGGACATAACCTCGAAAATGCTTTAACCTGGCTACGAATAAACGATGATACCGAGAATCACCCACCGACAAAGGATCATAAATGCTTTATTACAGAGAGTGGACAACAAAGAGGTCTTCATCCCTCTGAGCTTTTTATCAGTTACAGCCGTAAAGATTCAGATTTTGCTCGAAACCTGAATTACCATTTACAGGAAGAAGGAAGAATTACTTGGTTTGACCAAGAGAGTATTGCTTCGGGGGTA
>CAZNAK010000406.1:0-2998 GCA_964570645.1 uncultured Cytophagales bacterium
GGGCGAGCAATTCTATATTCCCAAATTTTTTAATCTCTGATAGGTCTAGCATAGTGCGTTTTGAGGTAAGTAATGAAAGTGTGGTAGTTTTTATCCGCGTTTTTGAAGGTGCTTAACCAAGCCGCCTAGTACGGCACGTGCCTCTGGACTCCACCAGTGTTCGAGGGCTTGTTGGACTTGTGCTTCTCGGTCGGCTCCCTCTGTGTTGCTGAGGCGATGGAGGAGGTCACGTCGAAGGTTCATCTTACTTTTCCGCCAGGTGTTGGCTTCAAATTTAAGGTATTTTTGTACTTGCTTTTCGGCAGTAAAAAGCACATCAGGTAAAGCTACGACTTCATCTACTAAGCCTGCTTCGTGTGCTTCGGTCGGATTAAGAAGTTTTCCTTCCATCAAGAACTGGTACGCGTTGCGGTCTCCGATCCAGAACCGATAAACCTCGAAAATGGTCTCAGGAAGCATAATCCCAACAGGAATTTCGTTTAGCCCGATCTGGAATTTGTCTCCCGCTGCCATCACGCGATAGTCACAGCCGATCGCTAACACACAGCCGCCTGCGGGGCTATGTCCTGTGATAGCAGCAACGAGCGGCTTCGGAAATGCCAGCATATCCTCAAGGAGTTGCAGGAAGTTCTGCCAAAATGCCAAAATGGTCGCGCGGTCATAACCGTACAGTTCAATCACATCCAGACCAACCGAAAAGAATCCTTCTTGTCCTGTAAGTACCAATCCTTTACAATCCGCATTAGCCTGTGCCTGCCCAATGGCTTGACGCAGTTCACGCACTAAGTCGGCGTTCATGGGGTTAGCTTTTCCGCGTGCTAGCTGGAGGACATAATACCCTTCCTCACGCGGGTGTAATTGAAGATGTTTGAAGGATGAAAAGTTCATGGGATTATAATTTAAGTTTTCTGACAAGTTACGAATTTTGTTTGGTTGCCCAATCCAAGGGAACTTTTAGTCCATTTCAGACATTACAGAAAATAAGTGTGATATAATTTGGAGTGGATACTCCGAAGACTTACTTTTGTGCCACCTTTTACTGGTGAAGTAGCTCAGTTGGTAGAGCATCGGACTGAAAATCCGTGTGTCGGCGGTTCGAATCCGCCCTTCACCACAAAGTCGGAAGCCTAGTTGTTCTTCGCTGAATAGCTAGGCTTTTTCATTTTACTTCATCCCAAAACTCTCAGGAAACAGGGATAGTGGCAAATCAATGTGTTTTTATCATATCAGACGGCGTAACTAGGGCGAAATTTCCTAATCCTGCATTTTCGGGTTCAAGCTCATCCAGATCATCCTGTGCGGTGGCGGCAATAGTTACAATTTTTAGTTTTGGCTTCTGTTGCTTCAGATACCAAGCGATACCTTCAAAGTTATTTGAATGATACGTGCCGTTAAAGTGTAAAACTGTCTTCCCTTTCTTCCATGCGTCCAGAATCCGTGCAGCCATTGTTGCATCTTTGATTGCCTGTGCGTGGACAAAGTTTTCGGCGCGCATTCCGCCTCCGTGTGCGCTGCCGCCCATCATGGAGATCATATTTTTGTATCCAGGTAGTTCCATGTCCACTTCGATGGGAAGAGGAGCCATGTAAGACTGTGCCTCCTTGCTTAGGTCTTCGAGTGCGGCAAGCCCCTCACGCGCTGTCAGACTCGCATAACGACGCGGGATGTTGGAAGCCACAAATTTGAGCTGATGTAGTTTTGCAAAAGAAACAAGAGGCAGATAGTCCGTCTTGTAGTTGGGCCAAACTTTTGCTTCGTTTTCAAAGTGCTGTGCCGTAATGGTGCCCGCCAGAAACTCATCAAGTACCAGTTGGTCGTCTGCTTCAAACATCTCTGCGGCAAGGATCAAATCTTTCTGCTTACTAACAAACAACGACTTCGTGACCTGAAGTTGCAACCAGTGGTTGATGGGATCATTATGAAGCTCACCAAAGAGTACGATGTCAGCCTCCTGAACTTCCTTGATAAGCGACTCGTAACTTGTTTTTTCGCCTGACTTACTAAAAAGCTGATAAGCAGGCCTGTCTGCAACAAAAGTGAGCATGAGTAAGATCAATGTTAAGGTTTTCATGCTCTTAATACCTGCTGCGTTATTTTTTGTTTTGACAAAACATCAACTACTTTTCTAGCTCGTGAATTTGCTTTCCCAAACTTAGAAATTCTTCTACGGAAAGCTGTTCGGCACGTTGTCCAAAAATGGGAAGCTGGGTAAGCTCCGCAGGTAGCTGCCACGGCTTGAGCGCATTGCGGAGGGTCTTCCGACGTGTACTAAAGGCTTGCTTGACGAGGCGGCGGAAGAGCTTTTCGGGGATTTCTAACTCTTTTCGCTCATTTCTGACCAAACGGATCACCCCTGAGTCCACCTTAGGGGGCGGGTCAAACACCTCTGGAGGTACGTCAAAACAATATTCGATGTCATAGAATGCCTGTAAGAGCACACTAAGGATGCCGTAGGTTTTGTTACCTTCATGGGCGGCAATCCGTTGGGCAACCTCTTTTTGAAGCATCCCAACGACCTCAGGAATATGATCACGAAGCTCAAGGACATTAAAAAAAATAGGCGAAGAAATATTGTAGGGAAAGTTTCCAATCAGGGCAAACGGCTGTCTGATTTCTTTGGCCCAGTGCGTTTCCAGAAAGTCTTGCGCCCAAATTCGATCTTGAAGCGCAGGAAAATTCTTTTTTAGGTAACTCACCGACTCTCGATCAATCTCTACTACTTGTGTCTCAAACTCCGCACGTTGGAGTAGGAATTGCGTCAAAACGCCCATACCTGGACCTACCTCTAAAGCAACTTCGTAGTGCTGAGTGGCTTGTAATTGTTGAGTGATGGATTGGGCAACTTCAAGGTCTTTTAAGAAGTGCTGCCCCAGATGTTTTTTGGCGCGTACTGGTTTCATTTAGCGAAGATCAACGATGATCCGTGAAGGGCTGCCCTCAGCGGGTTTGGCGGAGAGAAAAATGGCCGTGGGCCCATCCGCGCCGCCGATGATGCCGA
>CAZNAK010000407.1:0-968 GCA_964570645.1 uncultured Cytophagales bacterium
CACCGTTGGAAGCGACTTTCAGGGAAAAAAGTGCGTCGTCGTTTGTTCCGCCCACGCGGTTTGCCCAGTTGAGTGTACTGAGGTCAGGCGAGAACTTTGCCAGTACGCCGTTGTAATTGGTTTGGTTGGTGATGCCTGTCGTGAAGGGGAAATCGGGGGAGCGCGTCATGGAGGCAATAAAAACGTTATCTTGATCATCCACGAAGACCTCACCACGGTGTTCGTCGCCGTAGTTTCGGATGATGGCATCTGATCCTACCATCATGCCGTCGTTTGATGAGCCGCCCAAAAATGTGCTTGCCAGCAAAGTGGAGCCGTCCTCGCTGAGTTTGGTGATGAAAATATCGGTTCCCGAAGGAAAAATTGAGCCGTACACCGAGGGGGTATTTGCGTCGCCCTGCTCGTTGGTGGCATCGTAGGCGTTGCCCGAAACGGGATAGTCAGTGGACTCGGTTACGCCCATGATGAGCAGGTCGCCCGAGCTATCCACGATCATACTGTGAGGTACGTCGTTGAGTCCCCCGCCGATGAATGTTCCAAAAAGTAGGTTTGTACCGTCTGCGCTATATTTCAAGATCGCCAGATCAACTGCTGCGGCAAAAACAACATCAAACGCGCCTACGGTAAGCGGGAAGTTCTGTCCAAAGGATACGCCCCCTGAAAAGAGCCTTCCGTCGATGCCAGCGGCGGCGGTATTGCCCCAGTTATCGGCAAAAGAGCCTGAAAATGTACTAAAAATGAGTGTAGGATCAACCACCAAGGGGTAGTCAGGGTCATAATCTCCGAGGCGAAAGCTGACTGTATGCCCTTCCAAGATAAACTCCGAACTTACTTCAACTTCTTTTCCGTCGATGACCTGATACGAGTAGGGCTTTTGTTCCATCATTTCATTGATGGACGTTTTGATATGGAGGTTTCCTGCCTCGTCAATCCAAAGAGATTCAGCGTCCTGATAATTCATCTTAATG
>CAZNAK010000407.1:978-1541 GCA_964570645.1 uncultured Cytophagales bacterium
GGCAATATGAAATTCGTATTTGAGTTGGTTGGATATTCCAAATTGAAGGTCGATGCCATCATAAATCTCTTCGTAGGTAAGCGTCTGATATCCTGGTACGCCCGTGATATGGCGGTTGAAATTATTTCCCAAAAAGTAATTATTGTACGTTTTGATTTTCGCTTCGGGACGAATGACGGACTTTGGATTTGCTCCTATAAAATCCACTAGAAAGCTGTGCGCATGAACGACCTCACTGCCGTGTGTGTGCTGGTGTCCCGCGTGATCTTCCATCGAATAAAAGCTGTATTGCAGCCCGTTATCCCGAAGGAATAAAAAGCCACGCGGTAACTCCGCCCGATATTTTGCCTCGGCATCCCACTGTCCTTCGTTTTTCCAGAACGCCCACTGCCCGCCCGTAGTCGTGATGGGGCTTTTGGCGAAATTATATGATGCAAAACCAGAAAATAACAGTATAAAAAGCAGAAATCGTTTCATAAACTAAAAAAACAATGTACTCCTGTAAAGTTATAGAAATACGTGACAAATAAAGAAGACGAAGCGTATTTGATAAGTCAATAAAG
>CAZNAK010000407.1:1551-2994 GCA_964570645.1 uncultured Cytophagales bacterium
CTTTCCCAGAATTTCCGTTAGTTGCTCACGTCGTCGTACCGAAACGGGCAATTCTGCTCCGCCCTCAAGGTGAATGATTCCGCCGTCTGCTTTCTTGAATTAAGGTCTCATAATTGGCCGAAAGCAGAAATATTTATTAAAATACATTCATTTTAATGGAATGACTATCGAATAAGAAAAAATAAGATATTGCAGCCTGTAAAAAAAGAGCGTGGGTAAGGGTTTGAAGATGAGTAGAGCCTGATCATTGGGGGATTACGAAGCAGTTCACGTTATTTAGCAACCAAAAACAAACCTATGTTCACCCTTCGACACCTCCGTAACGACATCGCAGAAGCCTTGATCAAACGGTATGATGAGCGCGAAGCCAAACAAATGGCCAATCAATTACTAGAGTATTTGTCAGGTGTGCGTATATGGGACTTTGCTTACTTAGAGGCTAGGGCAGGACTCGTCGTGGAGGCGGAGCGTGCCTTGGATCGCCTTCTTGATCACGAGCCGTTACAGTACATCATTGGAGAGGTAGAGTTTTATGGGTTAAGCTTACAGGTATCTCCGGCGGTCTTAATACCGCGTCCCGAAACAGAAGAACTCGTGCAGTATATCACGCACTTTTATCAGAATCGTTCTAAGCCCATACGAGTTTTGGATGTTGGGACGGGGAGCGGCTGCTTAATTTTGGCACTTGCGAAGGAAAAAGTTGGAGAACTTTATTATGGTTTAGATAGTTCAGCAGCTGCCTTAGCGGTCGCACAGCAAAACGCCCGATTGAATGAGCTTTCGGTAACTTGGTTACATGATAACTTTCTTGACTCTACGGCAGCCACTAGGCAGGCTACCTTTGATTTGGTAGTGAGTAATCCACCTTATATCCCT
The DNA here is from genome assembly GCA_964570645.1 of uncultured Cytophagales bacterium. Taxonomy (GTDB): domain Bacteria; phylum Bacteroidota; class Bacteroidia; order Cytophagales; family Bernardetiaceae; genus DAISIL01. Next base: position 2,428 of record CAZNAK010000407.1, read on the forward strand.
GAGAGGGAACGTAAAACGTTGTCACGTCAAGTACATGACTTTGAGCCTCACAAGGCACTTTTTGTACCCAACGACGAGCCGATCATATTTTATAAATACTTAGCAGACTGGTGTCTTGAGGGTGGGCTTTCGGCGGGAGGGCAGCTTTTTGTAGAGGCACACCACGATTATGCACACAATGTAGCAAGCTACTGGAAACAAGTAGGGCTAGAAAACGTTTGTGTCAAAAAGGATTTGCAGGAAAAATGGCGGTTTGTTCACGGAAATTTGAAAAAATCCTAACTCCTAATTACCTTTTATCATTTATTCGTTTAAATTTGCAGATAGTACTATCTGTTGAAGAAGGAGGTAGTGAAAAACCTTGAAAATCGAGGTTTTTAACCAAAAGAGTTGAGCAAAGCGTGGCAAAGAATTCGAAATTGAGAGCTTGGCGTAGTTTTTTCTGCATAAAATCAGGTGTCTCAAACGGTTTTTTTTATCTTTCGCCCGTAAAATAACAACTTGACCTCAATCAAACTTAACCTTACGTTTTAATGCAACAAATCATGAAAAAAAGAAACTTTAGCC
>CAZNAK010000408.1:0-2766 GCA_964570645.1 uncultured Cytophagales bacterium
GGTGTAGAATTAGCTCCTCAAGCACCCAGTCGAAAGCCTCAACTGCCTCTTTGGGCGGAACGCTGCGATCATAAATATCTCCCGCGATCAGTACTGCATCAGGCTTGATATTTTTTGCGTGATCGATAAACTGCTGAAGTACCGTGCTTTGATCTTGTGTAAGTGACTGAGCATGAAATAGTTTTCCCAGATGCCAGTCGGCTGTGTGGAGGAGTTTCATAGCTATAAAGTTAAGAAAATGTTCTTAATGGGGGGTACTATTCGGAAAGATGGATTTGAGGATACTAGATTTAAGTTTCGTTGCATTAAAGTAAGTGAAGTATAGTTCGGTACTGGCTGGTCCGAGCTACTTAGCAAAATCGTGAGACGGAATCGAGAAATTCTGAGCCTAAATTGGGACAACCCTTGAAGAATCTTAGGTACGTTCCACAAGTCGCAAACGCCGTGCGTGGGTTTCGAGAAGTCGCCAGTACACAATTGGAATTTCGATGAGTAGGTTGGACGGGATCTCAGCGATTAGACTTTCTTCAAGTACTTCCACCTCGAAAGTGCGCGAAGAAGCAAAGTAGTTTTCCATACTGTAAAAGTTCCCGTTCCGTAGTACTTCAATCGGTTTACCCTCCACACAAAGTTGAAGTTTTCCTTTGATGAGTATCCGTAGCTCTCCGTCGTTACCTACCCGCTCACGGGTTCCTTTTCGGAGCGATTGATAACGCATTTGCTGTGCGATACGTGTCAGGATTGGAAAAGATACAATTTCGCCGAAGAGCCATGTTTTTTCGAGAAATAAAATATTCTCTTCAAGGCGCTGGAGTGTATCGTATAAACGGTTACGCTTAACAAAATCGTGATAGACGTATGCCGGGAGTTGTAAAACGTTAACGTTTGATGCCGCCCAGTACGCATGATCAGTATGAATACCAAGGTAGCCCGAATAAAACCCAATCAGGGAACCCGCCGGAAAGGTATTCAGACTTCCTGTCTGCGGATCAGAAAACTCTACCGATCCCGTTAGGAGTAGATATACGTCTTTGATGGGTTGTTGCTCGCGTAAAAGCATAGTACCCGCATTCAAGCTTCGGATGGGATAGTTAAGCAGATAGTTAATCTCATGATCGGGAGCTTCGGGAAAGTAAAAGCGTAAATGTGTACGTGCGTAATCAACAAAATAGTCAGAATGAGCGGGAATTAACACATCCACCATTCCAAAGGATGCCGCTGATCCAATTTGTTTCTGCTCTAACGTCAGTTCATCCGAAGTATGTGCCAGAACAAGCTTTCCCGACTTATCTCCGATATAATCTTTTGCATCGCCATGGATCAAACCACCGCCCACATCAACTTTTTTGAGGTCAACGGGGGTACGATAACATTCCATAACCTCTCTGAAACGTTCTGGTGAAATTCCCTTCTTGCTAGGTTCGTCTGAGATCATATTCCGAAACGTCCGTTCCGAGACCACATCGGCGAGGTGCGCGTAAGTCTTGTAACCACTTTCCCAATCTGTCCGAAAGAAATAAATGTTTGTCTCGACGGGATGAGGTGAATAAACGGGCTTTACTTCCAGCCCCTCTACATTGGTCCACTTGTTAAAGGGAAGGTCGTGGATATGGAAAAATTCCGAAAACCGTCCCTCTTCAATGCTCATGAGCGCGCAAAGTTTTTTTGTCACCGCTGCACGGACAACAGGAGTGGCAAAATATTTAAACCGACGATCGGTCCGAATCAGCGTAGTCAGTCCTGCAAAGTGATCGTCGTGTGCGTGTGTGTGGAAAATGCCTTCAATTTCATTGGCACTAATTCCCAAAAAGTTGAGACTTGCTAGTACATTGGGACCGGCATCAATGAGATAAATCTTCCCCTGAAAGACCAGAATACTAGCCATACACGGACGATTGATGTCCCAACCGTCACCCTCGCCGGAATGTACAACCGAAAAGTAGTCCCTTGGCACCGAGTGATAACTTAGTTTGTAAGAAGGCAGATAATGCTCTCCTTTATCGAGGTTCAAGTTTACCTCAACGCTATCGCCTTCATACTCAAAACGATACTCGTTCAACCCGAGTCGCTCTAAAAATATCCCTTCACGCACCTCGACACGCTCTCGATGTTTGATGGGACATGTATCTAAGAAGTTGTCGGGCGAGGTAATCTTCCCAAAAGCAAAACGCAACTTGAGCTGCATCATTTCATCGGCTTCCTCCTCGCTTGCACCTGCTTCCAATAGCTCTTCTTTGGAAATAAGTCCGTAATTACCTCTATAAATATAGTTTAACTGTGATTGTACTTGGGCAGGATGACCAATAAGTATTGGCTTTTGTCCTGTATTGTTCGGATGATTAGGTAAAATCATTCCCTGCCGGTACAACATCTGCAATACAGGGAACTCGGTTAGGTTGGCGAAGCTTCCGTTCTGACGAAGAACATCGGATAATAAAATAGCATTTGGTCCGGTCTCAAAAGTAACGCCTTCTCGCGTCACAGGCTCAATCATACCCCGCTTAATCAAGTGTTTGATTGCATCGGCGGGACACCCACACAAAACGTAAAAGTCAGCATCAGGAAATTCTACCCAGTAGATGCCATTACTAATTTTGATTTTACGAACTTTTGCGTGCATACTTTAGGATTTTTTATTCGCTTTCACCAAAACGACTCCTAAAAGTACGAATCCTTCCTTGATTTTCGGTTTCTTTAAGCTTCACTTTTCGACGAATGTAAGCAGGCACTTCTCGACGCTGCTGAAGCTCTTGTTCGCTCATTTCG
>CAZNAK010000408.1:2776-2984 GCA_964570645.1 uncultured Cytophagales bacterium
TTACTTCCGTCCACCTTTTCATTATAAGCGGAATCTTCGATTAGTTTTTTTTTTTCTTCCTCTTCGTCATCTTCAAGATTATAGACTACGCGCTCCGATTTGCGTGGAGTCGGCTCTTCTTGATTAGGGGTAGGTTGCTCTTCGGGGCTTCGCTGTTGTGGCGGACGATCAAAAAAGTCTTTGCGCTCGTAGGCATCTTCATCCACTT
>CAZNAK010000409.1:0-2980 GCA_964570645.1 uncultured Cytophagales bacterium
AAGCCAAAGGCACCTCCCCAACCACCAGAAATCTCAATTTGGTCGTTTGGTTTTTCTGCGAGTGAATAACGAATATTTACCGTTCCGTCACTTACGTTTGGCTCCGGCTGGATGTTAATTTGCTCAGGGTCAAAATAACCCATTGCGCTGAGTTGTTGCTGCGTACGAATAATATCTGAGCGACTAAATTTCTCACCGGGGATTGTACGAAGCTCCCGCCGGATGACGTGCTCGCTGGTTAGCGTATTGCCCTCGATAATAACATCGTTGATAGTTGCCTGTTCGCCTTCAAAAATGCGCATTTCTACGTCAATAGAGTCCCCTACAGCACGTACTTCGGCTGGCGTAACGCTGAAGAATAGGTAGCCGTCGTCCATGTAAAGCGAAGAAATATCCAGTCCGTTTGGGTTAAAAGAAAGACGTTGGTCAAGCTCTTCAGGGTTATAAACGTCTCCTTTTTTGATGTTAAGTACTCGTGATAGGGTCGCGTCCGAGTATATGTAGTTGCCTTCCCAGCTAATATTGCGATAAAAATACTGTCGCCCTTCGTTGACTTCTACTTTTACGATGAGGTCTTCGTCGTCGGAGGCAAAAACAGAATCGGATTTAATTTCGGCATCGCGGTAGCCGTTTTTATTATAAAATGCGATGAGGGCATCTTTGTCGTTGGCAAACTCTTTATCCAAAAATCGTTTGGTGCGCAGTATGTTACGTAAGCCACGTTCGTTGGTTTTTTTCATCTTTCGGTTGAGCTGCCCGTAGGAGAACGAGTTATTTCCCACAAAAATCAATTTATCAACTTTAACTTTGCTTCCCCTGTCAATGTCAAAAACAAGGTACGAGTAGTTAGTAAGGGTGGTATCGTCTTTTTGCGTCGTCTTGACACTCACATTCCGAAATCCCTTTTCGATAAAATGCCTACGAATTGCCAGTTCTGCATTTTTTATCATGACATCAGTCACGATCCGTCCCCGAATCAGTCCTACTTCGTCGGCCAGTTTTCGTTTTTTGCCTTTTCTTACTCCTTCAAAAAGAAATTTTGACAGGCGTGGACGCTCAGTCAGACGATAAACCAAATACACCTTATCGCCTTCAAAGCGATCTATTTCAATACTGACATTTCCCAAAAGCCCCTGCTTCCAAAGTTTTCGGATCGCCGTAGAGATAGCCTGACCCGGTATGGTGATCTCGTCGCCAACCCGTAAGCCCGAAATACCGATGACGGCAACTTCGTCCAAGTAGTCGATTCCGGTTACGCGAATACCCGCAATCTTGTACTGCTGAGGTGTGGTGTAATCAACGGTGTTTGTGGTTTTATTCAGTCCAAAGCCCCGTTGTGCTTGCGCAAACGGTAGGCTGAGCATAAGAAAAAATAACGAAAGGATAACTTGGGATTTCATTACTTGATATTAATTATTTGATCGTATTAACTTCAGTTTTGATCTGGTCGCCTGTTTTTCCAAAGCGGCGTTCGCGCTGCTGATACGAGAGCAAAGCTTCTTCGAGATGTTCACGACGAAAGTCAGGCCATAAAACGGGCGTAAAAAAGAGTTCGGCGTAAGCGAGTTGCCAAAGCAAAAAATTACTAATTCGGCTTTCTCCGCTCGTTCGGATCATCAATTCTGGGTCAGGGTAGTTAGCGGTGCTTAGATAGTTGGCTAGTAAGTCTTCATCAATGGATTCAGGGTCAAGCGTGCCGTTTTTAGCTTGTTCAGCAATATTCCGAACGGCTCTGGTGATTTCCCAGCGTCCACTGTAATTGAGCGCTAAGGTAAATAACATTCCTGAGTTTTGCGCTGTGGCTTGCTCCACGTAAGTGAGTTCTTTTTGACAGCTCTGAGGAAGCCGTGCCATATCACCAATGGTTGTTAGGCGGACTTTATTCTCCATGAGCTGCGGAAGCTCATTTTTGAGCGCGTGTGTGATGACCTGCATGATCGCATTGACCTCAAGCTGAGGACGTTGCCAGTTTTCGGTAGAGAATCCGTAAAGCGTTAAGTATTCAATCCCCCAATGATCACAGGTTTTGATGGTTTCTCTGATGGATTGAATCGCTTTTTTATGCCCAAAAAAACGTTGGTATCCTTTTCCTTTCGCCCAACGTCCGTTTCCATCCATAATGATGGCGATGTGTCGCGGCATTTTTTTGGCATCTAATAACTCACTCATAAAAAGCAATTTGCATGATTCTCTGCGTTTACACAAGCTTTTTAACCCATCTGGGTTAAGATAGTGAGGCGTAATCGCTTCAATTAAGTCACAAATTTGCTAAACCTTTTGGGGATAAGGGGAATATGTACGGGTTTTAACGTTCATTTGAGTGGATAGCCAGTTTTCTTTTTCCCTTTGTGTTACCGTTTGCCTAAACTTTGGAGGGTTAGGTTACAGCATTTAAAAGAATTTTGTCTGCTAAACATATTTTTTTGGACACTCGCCAAATTGTCCGTAGTTTTATGAATTGATTTTTACAAAAAAATGAAGTTTGATTGGAAAATATGGCTGGGAGTCGCCCTTGTTTTACTGATTATGGCGATAGCGGAATGGAGTCCAGCGATGCAAAAAACAAATTTTATCGTTGAAATTCTCGGTGATGATCCTGAGGCACATTTTCTTAAGGAAGAAGACGTACTGGCCGTGATTGGTCAAAATGAAAAAACTGCCGACGAACGCACTCTGGCTCAGTCTTTTTCACGAAAACAAAACCTCAAACAACTCGAAAAGCGTCTCAAAAGCAATCCTTTTGTCGCCGACTGTGAGGTTGCCCGTGATGTAAAAGGTAACATTCAAATCACGATTCGAGAAAATCAACCCATTGCCCGAGTACTGCTGGGTAACCAAGGTAACGGATTTTACTTGATGAAAACGGGAAAGAGTTTACCTTTGTCAGAAAACTTTACGTCGCACACACTGCTAATTACAGGAGCGGGGACAAAGCTATTAAAGAATCCTGATTTCTGGGCAACCCCAGAAGGAGTCGAAC
>CAZNAK010000410.1:0-2954 GCA_964570645.1 uncultured Cytophagales bacterium
ATGAAATTTCATGCATCCGTAAAAATAATGCCGTTACCCGAAATACTTGATCCTCAGGGAAAAGCGGTGTTATTGGGTTTAGAAAATTTGGGCATCACGCAGGTAGGAGATGTCCGTGTTGGTAAGCATGTCCAGCTAGAAATTGAGGCAGCTAGTAAAGAGGAAGCTTCCGAGAAGGTGGAGACAGCCTGTAAAAAACTGCTCGCCAACCCCATCATGGAGAGTTTTTCGTTTGAGCTAAAAGCCATTGAACCCGAAGTCGCCTGATCCACTTGTCAGTGTAATTGCACTTTGCTATAATCACGAACGCTTTGTGCAGTCGTCCCTCACTTCGGTACTTGAGCAGACTTATCCCAATGTTGAGTTGCTTATTGTCGATGACGCAAGCACGGACGGTAGCGTAGCTAAAATTCAGGCCTTTTTATCTAATTACTCACTTCCCTATCAATTTTTCCCCCTTCCAGTAAACCAGGGTAATTGCGCGGCGTTTAATCATGCTTTTCGCCACAGTCAAGGTGAATTTATCATTGATTTGGCTACCGATGACCTTCTTTATCCTGAGCGCATTGCCCAGCAGATCACCGCCTTTCAGAGCTTGAGTAAAGGGTACGGGGTAGTTTTCTCGGATGTCGAGTACATTGACGCATCGGGTTCGTTTCTCAAAACGCATTATCGCCGTGACAGGAGTGGAAAGTTGAGTGAAAACGTACCTTCAGGAGACCTTTTTGCGCGCCTTTTACGCTCTGGTGGTTTTATTTCGGTCGCCTCCCAAATGACTCGACGCAGCGTTCTGGAAAAACTCGGTGGTTTTGACGAAAACCTTGCCTATGAGGATTATGACTTTTGGGTACGCTCTTCACGTACATACCATTACTTTTTTCAGGATGCGATACTGACCAAGAAGCGAGTACTCCAGAACTCTTTAGGGCAGCAATTTTATCATCCCCGCACCGAAAAGATGCTTCGTTCTACGCTGATTGTTTGTCGGAAGGGGCAAGCACTTATCCAAAACGAAGAAGAGAAAGAAGCTTTATTAAGTTCTGTACGTTATCATCTGCGGCAGTCCGTACTGACAGAAAATTTTGCGGTGGCTCAGGATTTTAGTGCCCTGCGAAAAACACTTACGAGTCCTAGCATTCAGGATTTTTTTTGGGAGACTCTGGCAAAACAAAAAGTACCTCTGTATTGGGCCTACCAGCGATGGCAAAGTTTCCGAGTCTGATCTCAGCGTAGCATTAAACCAAAACCGCATACCAAGCCGCTAGCGTCAAGGAAGCAAGTAGCAAGCCACCCCCTACGAGTAGGTTGGCAAGCGGTGGATTAAGATGGTACTCCGCCGCTATGATAGAAGCGGTAACCATCGGGGGCATCGCTGATTCGATCACTGTCACATGAAACATAAGGCTCACAGGATCCGCCAAATACCAGCAGATTCCAAAAACCAGTGCGGGGGCAAGTCCCAGTTTATACGACAACCCTATCATAAAGTTACGCAAATCTCCGCTTCCCAAACTAAGTCGAAGTTGGAAGCCTACCGAAAACAGGGCTAACGGGGTTAGTGTATCGCCGAGCTGCTTACAAACACTTAGAGCCGCATCGGGTAAAGTAACCTCTAGCAGTAAAAGTAAAAGTGCCAGCAGAAATGCCCAAAAGGGAGGGAAGTTCATAATCTTCTGGAGTAGCGTACGGGGGGCTACTTTTCCACCCGAGTAATGAGCCGCAATACTTACACCTACCAGCGAAAGCATCAAAAAGGCTGACTGATCCGCAAAAATCGCGTACTGCATACCTTCTTCTCCAAAAAATATTCGCGTAACGGGATAACCTACAAAAGAGGTATTTCCCAAACCACAAACAAGCAGAAGGCATCCAAGCGTTTGGCGGTTGAAGCGCAGAAAACGATGGAGCAAAAGAAAAAATAAAAGCGCACCGCCCATTACGATAATCCCCGACAGAAACGGGATGAGCATCTCGAGCCGAGGAGCGATTTTAGGAATATGATAAAGGGAGATAGCGGGCAGGGAAACATAAATCACAAAGGCGTTAATTCCTACCTGTGCCTGCTTGGGAAATATTGGAATCCGTTGACATATCCAGCCTGCTAATAGGCTTACCCCGATAAGTAAAAAGTTCTCCATAGGTGTGGGAAGTGGACGATTTGCGCCAGAAACTCAAGAAAAAAAGGTAAACAGCTTCTACTTTTTCCAGCAGTACTCTCGAAGTGGAATCATTGCCTCGCCGACACCATTGACGAGTGCCGTCTGCCAGTATTCACAAGCTCGGGCGGTATCTATTTTTGCGTCAAGCCAATAAAAACCCTCTAAGTAATCTATTTGGGGCGATTCAGGTAAAGACTGACGCGCACGATCCAAAGAAACTCGCATAGAGTCGTGTTTGTCCAAGCGGTTGTAGGCAAAAGCCAGCCCGATGTAAGTATTGTGCGCGGCAAGGAGTAAGGCTTTACGGTCTTTCAGTTCGGGAGATTTGATCGCCTGCCCGATTTGCGTAAGCCCTTGATTATATTTTTTGAGTGCCATATCGTAGTTTTCAAGGTCTTTAAGGTAAATATCCCCTTGCGCAAGCGAAGCCGTAAAGTCATCGGGCTGACGAATTTTTATTACCTCCCAATCCTCTATTGCCTGACGTGCTTTTGCGCCCAAACGCCTTACTTCTGCTCTTAGCCTGTACCAGTCGGTTGGAATAGAGTCACCATAAACAAAGGCGCGATCAAGATAGTATTCAGCCGTTTCGACTTGCTCTTTTTGGGGTGGCTCATCAAACGCTGCCATCAAAATCTGAGCTTTCAACAGGTTAGCGGGTGCATACTCTGGGTTTTGCTCTAGCGCATATTCCAAAAACTGCTTCGCTTGTTCCTCGTCTTTGGCATCCCAAAAGACCTGTGCTTTATCGTAGTTTTCGCTCGCCCCCCAACGGTGCAACCACTGTCCGACAAC
>CAZNAK010000411.1:0-2949 GCA_964570645.1 uncultured Cytophagales bacterium
AATGTGCCTTACTTCAGCTCCACCACCACAACTTATAGAACCTATTAGTGATTGGAAAGCCCAACAGCACCTGCATGAGAACGAATTTTGGGGCGCAACGCAGACTCGATAACAGCAAGATGCTTAATCTCCTCGGGCATACCGTGCTCGCGGAGCTTTTTTTCAAACAATGGGAAATAGATATTGGAGCGGTTACGAAGCTCACGCGTAAACCCGTGCGCTTTCACGCCATAATAATAAATAAACCGTTTTACCTCGTCGTTGGCCGTTAGGCTGACACGGTTTTCGATGGCTCGCATTCGCTCATTCAAAATATGGTCATCGGGAAAGGGCAAGAACGTCGGGATAGCAGCATCATTATCTTCGATTACCGTCTCTCCATAGGTATCATGATCAAAAAATAGGTCAGCCGCAATCATCACTTCGTCTTCGCCTGCTTTCTGATAACGCTCAAAATCTGCATACGGAACTTCCGTACGATTAAGCTGTGAGGCTACATCAGCGAGCCAATTATAGCCTTCCTGCCAGTAGGGTTTCCCGTAGACGGGGTTTTCAGTTTTTTTAGTAGGGGCAACTTGTCTGATTTCGCTTTTTGTAACTGGACTGGCTTCGGTAGGCGGAACCTCCACAACGGAAACCTTTTCGGTACCACGTGGAGAAGCGGACTCCAGATGCGGATGGATAGGCAAAGGCTCCATAAACGGCTCAATGGGCTGGAGCGGCGTTTGTGCGGTTGTGGTAAGAGAGAATGCTAGAAAAAGAGCAGTCAAAAAAAAGTATCGTATCATCATGATATAGGAGGAATTTGTCTTACTATAGGTCAAATTTTTCACCAAAAAATCGAATTTTATCGAAGATTTTAAGGCATTCGCCCAAAGATTGGGAGTAAAACGATATTTAAAAGTACAAAAGTCAGACGATTTTGTGAGATGGAAGAGAAGATTTCTTTTCAGATTTAAGGTTTTATTACGATTTGCTTCATCATGAAAAAATAATAAGGCGGGATGATGCAGCTGCACGGCTCCTCAGGCCTTCAAGCCAAAAATATGATTCGGTTTGCATAAATAGCTTTTTTGAATACAGAAATATTGATAACTCAGTAAGCTCGCTATCTTTGTACATAGTCATCTGACGAATATACCTAGTATGTCATCTACTTTAATTGATAAATACAACATTCCTGGCCCTAGATACACCAGTTATCCCACTGTTCCTTACTGGAAAGAGGAAGGCATGAACCTTCCTGTGTGGGAGGAGCTGGTCAGTCAATCTTTCCACGCCAGTAACGAAACTGAGGGTATTAGCCTATATATTCACCTGCCCTTCTGCGAATCGTTATGCACCTTTTGTGCTTGTCATAAGCGAATTACCAAGCGTCATGCTGTGGAAGTACCCTACATAGAGACCCTAATCAAAGAATGGGATTTATACTGTCGATTGTTTGCCCAGCCTCCGCACATCAAAGAAATTCATTTAGGTGGAGGAACGCCAACTTTTTTTACGCCCACCAACCTTGCAGACCTCATTACACGGATTATTGCACGGGGTAAGCTCCACACAGACTTTGAACTCAGCTTTGAAGGACATCCCAATAACACCACACGGGAGCATCTACAAACGCTCTACGACATCGGGTTTCGACGAACTAGCTTTGGCGTACAAGATTATGACCTCACGGTACAAAAAACGATCAACCGAATCCAACCGTTTGAGACAGTTCAACAAGTGACAGAATGGGCAAGGGATATTGGTTATGAGTCCGTCAGTCATGACCTGATCTATGGACTTCCAAAACAGACCTTAGAAAGTGTTATCAATACCATCAACCTGAGCAAACAACTCAAACCAGATCGCATTGCATTTTACAGCTATGCGCACGTTCCTTGGGTCAAGAATGTTGCACAACGCGGTTACAGCGAAGCCGACCTCCCTAGCCCCGATGAAAAAAGAGCCTTGTACCAACACGGAAAAGAGCTTTTGCACGAACTGGACTATGAAGAAATCGGTATGGATCATTTTGCCTTAAAAACTGACTCGCTTTATAAATCTCTGAAAAACAAAACCTTGCACCGCAACTTCATGGGCTACACCTCCAACAAAACCGAGCTTATGATTGGCCTTGGAATGAGTTCCATCAGTGATACGTGGAGTGGCTTTGGGCAAAATTTAAAAGTCCTCAATCATTATACCGAGGCCGTCAATCAAGGTAATTTACCTATTTTTAGAGGCTATAAGTTGAGTCAGGAAGACTTAGCTGTACGCAAACACATATTAAACATCATGTGCCACTTTGAGACAAGCTGGCAGGATGAATCCCTACAATTTGAGATGCTGGAAAGCTGTCTGGATCGCTTGTCAGAGATGGAAAGTGACGGACTGTTAGTCATAGACCATACAAATCAAAAGCTGACACTACGAGAATCCGCTCGCCCTTTTGTCCGCAATGTTTGCATGGCTTTTGATCTGCATTTGCATAGAGAAAAGCCTCGTACACGAATTTTTTCGATGACCATTTGAGGCGGTTCACTTACTTCCCCTTCTCTGGTTCGTAAAGTAAGTCTAATAATTTAATTAGATCAGGCTCTTTGGTGGGGTCAAGTCCGTAGGATTTGGCTTTTTTCCGTAGATCTTTTCCAAAAATCTCCTGAAAGATTTTTTTGCGACCTCTGGGTACTTTGATGAGGCTGTAATCCTTGATCGTGCGAAAAAATAGCCCTGAGCGCGGTTCGCTGAAGTGTGCGGGTTTGGAGCGTGAGTAGCCGTTACCCATGGCCTCGGGCGAGTAGCCAATCTCATGGTGCTTAAGCAGGGCGGCTGCGTCTTTATCTTTACTCCAGAGTACTTCCGCGAAACCGCGCGCTCCTCCACCTAGATTGATGCTCATGAAACGCGTGCTGTCATCAATAAAAAGTACTTCATGGTCTGTTTTTTTGTCTAATAAAAGGATTT
>CAZNAK010000412.1:0-2946 GCA_964570645.1 uncultured Cytophagales bacterium
GAAAAAGTCGGTACAAGGACGCTTCGCAATCCTTGCACCAAACGGGGATAATTTAAATTATTTCTATAATCGCAATAAAAACACTTCATTTATTGAGAGAAAATGTCAGAGAGGCTACTTATACCTTGTACTACCTTTTGTGTATCTTTAAGCAATGAAAATTAGTATTTTAATCGCCGCACGAAACGAAGAAGCTGGGATCGAAGACTGCCTTTGGGCACTAATTGGACAAAATACGTCTGAGACCTATGAGATTCTCATTGGAAACGACCGATCCACTGATCGAACGGCTATGATAGTACAGTCATTTATTAAAAGATTTTCAGGGATTCGTTATTTTCTTATCTCGGAGGATAAGAATGCACTTTGTGCGAAAGCTAACGTGTTGGCACAACTGGCTCAAGAGGCCAGAGGAGAGATACTTTTTATTACAGATGCGGACACCTGTGTACCCGCTACGTGGCTGACCGAAATGCTCGCAGGTCTTTCTTCACAAACAGCTATTCGGACGGGAATTACCCTTCCGCAAGGTACAGGACTCTTTGCCGAGCTTCAAAGGGCGGACTGGATGATGGTTTTGGGTTCCAACTATCTTTTGAGTAGTTGTGGGTTCCCGATTTTGGCGATGGGGAATAACATGCTTGTGCGCAAGACGGCCTATCAAAGTGTCGGCGGGTATGAAGAAATCCCGTTCTCAGTAACAGAGGATTTTGCCCTTTTCCGTGCCGTTCGAGCGGAAGGCTGGCGGGCAGATGCACGTTTATCAGCAGGCGTTTTGGCAATCACGCGCAGCGAGAAAAGCTGGAAAGCCCTTGAACGTCAACGCCTCCGATGGATGCGCGGGGTGTTTCAGGTCGGAGGAACAGGGCTTTGGTTAGGGCTACTTGCTTCTTTACAGGTGGTTTTGCTCGTGTTATTCCTATCCTTTCAGCCTACTTCATTTTTACTCAAGGTTTTGATCTTGTGGAGTACAGCTTGGAGTGGCTTACTTTTCTGGTTTTTTCAAAAGGTAAATCAACCTTATCCGCTTCTAGCAGGATTGTTTTATCCGATGTATGCGCTGGCAACTTACTCTTACTTTCTGTTTCGTTACGTGATGGGGTCAAGAAAAACCCAATGGCGTGGACGGGAAATTTAGTGCATCTAAAGAGGCTTTTTTAAGTTCGTTAGCATAAATGGCTTAGAGAAAACAAAAATCTGTACCTTGGGTATCTTTGTTGAGCCAAAAATAATTTATGATGCAAAAAAAACTGACTGTCTTATTTTTCTTTCTTTTTTCGTCCTTTGCTGCTTCGGCACAAACCGAAAAAAGTGCAGCAGAGATCGAGCTTGCACTCCAACACCTCCAGACGAACGCCTCAGTACTTTACATCGCCGCTCATCCCGACGATGAAAACACCCGCATGATCGCTTACCTTGCCACGCACAAGGGCTACCGAACGGGCTACCTTTCTCTGACACGAGGCGATGGTGGTCAAAATCTGATCGGACAGGAAATCCGTGAATATCTGGGTATCATTCGTACGCAAGAACTCCTTGCCGCACGTCGTATTGACGGTGGCGAACAGCTATTTTCGCGTGCCAACGATTTTGGTTACTCCAAGCATCCCGATGAGACTTTTTCGATTTGGGATAGAGAGCAGGTGCTGGCCGATGCAGTTTGGGCGATCCGCAAATTTCGCCCTGATGTGATTGTTACGCGGTTCTCGCCAGATCGGGCAGGGAAAACGCACGGACATCATACCGCCTCGGCACAAATTGCACTGGAAGCCTTTGATGCTGCTTCCGATCCCGAGCGGTTTCCCGAGCAACTCGAATTTGTGAAGCCTTGGCAAACGCGGCGTATCTTCTGGAATACCTCATGGTGGTTCTATCGTAATGATTCCGAGGCGTTTGAGAAAGCTAAAAAAGAACTCCTGACACTCGATGTAGGTCCGTACAACCCGCTTTTGGGCGAGTCTATCGGTACAATCGCCTCACGAAGCCGGAGTATGCACCGCAGCCAGGGCTTTGGGGCCTCCTTACAGCGAGGCGAAAATTTAGAGTTTTTGAAGTTGTTGAAGGGCGAAGAGGCAAAAGAATCGTTGGTTGAAGGAATTAATACCAACTGGAATCGTTATCCAGGAGGGGAAAGCGTTCAAAGACATCTGGAGGCAGCTATTCAAAATTTTACGCCTTCCGCGCCGCATCGTGTACTTCCTGACCTCATCCGCACGCATCATGCCTTGTCCGCTCTGCAGGAAAACTCCCCCGAGAGTGCATATCAAATAGAACGCTTAGAAGAAATCATGCTTGCCTGTGCTGGTTTTTGGGCGGACGCTACCGTTCCTGTCCCAGAAGTAGCGCAGGGAGATAGCTTAGAAATAGACGTACGCGCGATTCGTCGTACACTAGCCAAAGTACACATTAACGGAACTGACTATCACCTCGCTTCTGAGGATAGTCTTCGTCAGCTTGAGACAAATAAATTTACGGCGTGGAAGAAAAACGTCTTCGTTCCCGCTGATTTCCCCAACTCTCAACCTTACTGGCTCACCCAGGAAGGTACAAAAGGAATGTTTCGGGTAAATACCCAAAAGATGATCGGCTTACCCGAAAATCCACCTGTTTTGGCGGTCACGCTTCCCGTTGTTATTGAGGCTGAGGGCGAGAAGCTCACCATTGATTTTAAGGTGCCTGTCCAGTACCGTGAAGTGCGTCCTGATGAGGGAGAACGTTACCGACCTTTAGCCATCGTGCCCCCACTGACGGTAAATCTGTCCAGCAAAATGTTTCTCTTTTCGGATAACAAACCGCAGGAAGTACGTCTTACCGTCAAATCGTTCTTAGAAAGTAGCAAAGGAAGCGTTCGCTTAAAGGCCCCTAAAGCCTGGGGGGTTGAACCAAAGGCTATTTCGGTAGAACTCGAAGGAAGAGGTAGTGAGAAGGAGTTGTCATTTCAGCTAA
>CAZNAK010000413.1:0-2943 GCA_964570645.1 uncultured Cytophagales bacterium
TTGGATGAACCCACCGCACACCTAGACACCTATCACCAGAAAAAGCTATTTGACTTACTTCGAGGACTTGTGGAGTATAAAAAATGCGCCATTTTAGTTGCTACTCATGCTGTGCGCCTAGCCAATGAGGCCGCCGACGTACTCTGGATTTTGAAAGAAAATCCTTATTTCGGAGAACCTGACCAGACACTCGTTGAAGAGGTGTTTTTTCAGTAAGAGCTGCAAAATCATGAACTCTCAGTACACGTGTTGCCCACCATTAATGGCGTAATTCGCGCCCGTAATGAAAGCAGATTGCCTAGAGGCAAGATAAGACACCAAATAAGCCACCTCCTCGGTGCCGCCGAGTCGTCCGACAGGAATCTGCTGAACAATGCGTTCACGAACTTCCTCAGGGACTGCCATCACCATATCGGTCGCTATATAACCCGGTGAAATCGTATTTACCGTAACTCCCTTACGTGCTACTTCTACGGCAAGCGTTTTGGTAAAACCATGCAGACCCGCTTTTGCTGCTGCATAGTTGGTCTGCCCAAACTGCGCACGTTGTCCGTTGACGGAAGAGATATTGATGATACGCCCAAAATTTTGCGCAATCATCGGGTTGATTACGTGACGTGTGCAATTAAATGCTCCTGTTAAGATAGTATCAATTACGTCGCGCCACTGCTCGGGGGTCATTTCACGAAACTGCCCATCGCGGGTGACAGCAGCATTATTGATAAGAATGTCAATCGTACCGATTTCTTTTTGTACCTGCTCAATCATTCGTCCAACGGACTGATGATCCCGAATATCCGTTTCGTACATATCAAATTCATATCCTTCTTGTGCCATAAGTGACTGCCAGGCCTTCGCTTTTTCGGGGCTTCGGTAGTTGACAATAACGCGATAATCGTCTTGCGCGAGCTTCTTACACATAGTCGTACCGAGTCCACCAGTACCACCAGTTACGAGAGCGATTAATTTTTTGGATGTGTCCATGTTTTTGGGTTAGAGGTCTTTAGGGTTAGCATACGCCTGACAACGCGCCCAATCGTCGGCGTAGGTCAGACGAATTTTTTCAAGAGTTTTTTCAGGAATGAGCGGCGCAGTTCCGAACCACGACTCAGGTAAGAACTGTGCCACAAAAAGCGTAGAATAGCGCACGGCATTAACGAGCAACCGCCGTCCGAGGTTTAGTATTTTTGTATCGTACTTTTGATATTTACGAATATCTATTCGATGGCTTAGCGCGTGAATCGCCTGAAGTTGTTTAGGAGAATACGAGCTGTGCTTTTTATTTAATGAAATTTTCGTGGGGTCAAAAGTCGCCCCGCAGTGGTCAGCGATACGTTTAAAAAATGCCATTGGGTCTCTGCGCATATCATCGTAAAACATAACTAGCGGCTTACGCGAGAAATGCTGCTCCAAGATTTCGATGTTTCGATAAAAGTGCAAGTCTTTCTGCTTAAAGTACCCCTGATCGTTTTCAAGGTCAAAGAACTGCTCGAAGGTCAACCCGAAGCCATTTTTGGTGAACCGCCGATATTGCGAAGCGATCCAGCTATCGTGGCGACGAAAAAGGATAATCGGATACGCGTTAGGGAAATCCTCCGAAAACCATTTTACTTCCCGTTCGAGTTGCTGGTCGAACTCACGAGAGATCAATATTCGAGAGTCAGAAAGTTTGGGAATAAGCGTTTTGGCACGGCGATATTGCGTGCGTTGGACGTAACGAATGCCTTCAAAATAGGGGAAAACACGGTATTGAAGGTAGGTAGAGGCTACTTTGCCCATCCCGACATGAAAGAAAATTTCGGGGGTATCGCCCATAAGAAAAAGAGTGTCAGTGCTTTTTTTAGAGTACGAATATAAGTAAAACTCCATCTAAATAGAAAGAACCTCAATAACTACTCGCTATTGAGGCTCTTTATTGACCGAAAGTGTTTTTCGATGATCTACGCGAGAATAGACTACAAAAGTGGTCAAAACTTTTGTAGTCTATTCTATACTTGATTACGGCGCAGCCACAACCGTCACAATAATATCTTCATCGGGTTCATTGATCGCGTCTTGTTGTGCCTGAAATACAACTTCACCCGTTGTTTGTCCCGCAAGGATAGTCATGGTGTATTGGTTGCCTGTATCTAAGGTCGCGCCACGAACAATGTAGTAATCATCATTGAAGGTCGCCGACGAGCCTGTCAGGGTAAAGAAAACCGTCAGGTCACTACATACCGCCACATCCGAGGTAAAGGTGTAGGTAAAGCTAATCTGATCAGCATCCTCCGCTGCCTGTGTAGGAGAAACAGCCACAGAAATTTCTGGTATTGCTGATGCAGTAGCTGCCTCAAAAGCTCCCATATCTACCTCTCCGAGTTGTACGCGGGTGTTTCCTGCAAGGTCCTCAGTGGGAACAGGAACCGTACTGCCTTGAATACTTCCAAAAGCTGGACTCAGTACTAAAGTCTGGTCGCCTGCATTGATGGCAGGAGAGCAAGGCGTTAGCGTGAAGTCGCTGTTCATGGGATCAGTAAAGAGCGGGTCTTGCATGAATACCATATTTGAGGGATTCGGGACATTAGTACCAAAATAAGCTGAACCTGAGTTCAGCGTAGCTTGATCTTCTTGTACTAAGGTGTTCTCAGTAGTGATAGAGCTTGTTAATACTACCACCCCGTTTTGCCATGAGCCATTCTGATTCGCCCAAAAAACACAATTATAGACTAACCCTCGGGTAGATTCATTATAGATTCCTCCCCCTGAGGTAGTCGCTTGGTTTGCATAAAAAGTAGAGTTGAGGACATTGAACTCTGGCACTTCGATAGATCCTACATTTGCGGCATTATAAACACCACCACCCTGGTCGGCTTGGTTACCATCAAAGACACCGTTAACTACCGTAACTTCAAAACCACCATTAATTGTACCACAGTTATACATTCCTCCACCGTTATCAAT
>CAZNAK010000414.1:0-2937 GCA_964570645.1 uncultured Cytophagales bacterium
CAACGCAATATCTTGGGCGATTATCGTCCTGGTGGTGGCAGCAGCTATTTATCTCTACCTGATTCGGGCACGTAACCTCCGCGAGGCAGCTTTAGTAGGTGTCTGGGGTATTTCTGCTATTGCCGTTAAACAATGGGACAATGAGCCTACTGTGGCTTGGACAGCACTTGGAGTAGCTACGGTGTTATTTGTTGCTGCAAGTATTCATGCTGCAAAAAACTGGCGCACTTCTCCGATACAAAAAGTGCTGGATGGCGAGTGGAAATAATGTTATTTTGTATCTAAATCATCCCAGGTGCCTCTGCTTTACTTTTCCTTACTAGGCAAAACCTGTACATTTGAAAGTACTGCATTTTTGATTTCACTTACATTAAACCAACAACTATGAGATTTTTACAATTTATGGCTTCCTTGCTATTGACGCTGAGCGTGCTTCATGTTCAGGCGCAGAAAGGGGGAGAAAGCCCTTTAGTACATTACCCTGCAATCAGTCCTGACGGAGGAATGCTTGCTTTTTCTTACCAAGGTGACCTCTGGACGATGGAACTTCCTGAAGGAATACCACGCCGCCTGACCCTTCATGAAGCCTACGAAAGCCATCCCAAATGGAGTAAAGACGGCAAAATGATCGCTTTTTCGGGGAGTCGTTTGGGGAATAATGATATTTTTATCGTTCCTGCGCTGGGTGGAACCACAAAACGACTTACATACCACTCCACCAACGATGCAATCGGCATTTGGACTCCCGACGACCAAATCCTATTTGAAACCAGCAGAAGTTATCAGGCTGTGGAATGGGATAATGAAGTGTATAGTGTCTCTGCCAATGGCGGTACACCCGTTCGCGCGATGAATGCCTTGGGGTATATGCCAGCCGCCTCGCCTTCGGGACGGTTTGTAGCCTTTGTCAAAGGAGCCTGCCGAATTTCGCGTGAGGATTACAACGGACCTGCCAATAAAGACATTTGGCTTTTTGATACCAAAGAAGACAGGTACACCCAGCTTACCAAAAATGAAGCGCAGGACATGTATCCAGTTTGGGGAAAAGATGACGAGACGCTCTTTTTCTTGAGTGCCAGAAACGGGCGTTATAACGTCCATAAACTTGGGCTGAACACCTCTTCGGGCAGCGTCCAGCTAGAGCCACAAGCCCTAACGAATTATAAAGATATGGGCATTCGTTATTTGGAAGGCAATGGACAGACGCTAGTCTTTGAGCGCGGCGATCAAGTTTACACCCTACCAGCAAGCGGTGGAACGCCCAAGGCTATCAACATTCAACTCGCTGCGGAAAACCGGTTTGACGATTATGAGCATAAAACGTACTCGGCTAACGCAGAGTCTTATTCGATTTCGCCAAACGAAGAACTTGTCGCCGTTGAAATTCACGGAGAAATATTCGTAAAGAAAAATGACAAGGAGAAAACACGTGTGGTAAATCGTTCCAATCATCCGTACCGTGACGTTTCGGCGAACTGGCTCAACGACTCCAGTTTACTTTATCTTTCGGATCGTGGCGGAAACTATGACTTATACCTCACACGTTCTACCGATACCGAGCGTGGAGACCTCTTTCGCACCCTGAAAACGGAAACAATTCAGTTGACAAAGACCAAAGAAGAGGAAACCAGTATTGTGGTTTCTCCTAACGGGAAGAAAATCGCTTTGCAACGCGGACAAGGGCAGCTCATTGTCGCTGATATTGACGAAAATGGGGTACTATCGAACGAGAAAACGTTGCTTGATGGTTGGGCAGAACCGTCAGGAGTGGCGTGGAGTCCTGATAGCCGTTGGTTGGCCTACTCGCTCAAAGACCTTGACTTTAATGCAGATATTTACATCCATGCAGCGGATGGCAGCAAAGACCCCGTCAATGTTAGTATGCACCCACGCGGTGACTTTCAGCCAAATTGGAGCAGAGACGGCTCTAAGTTAGCTTTTGTGTCGAGTCGGAATAATGGTGATAACGACGTTTGGTTTGTCTGGCTTAAAGAAGAGGACTGGGAGAAAACCAAGCGCGATTGGGAAGAAAGTGAGGACAAAGAAAAACCGAAGAAAACCGAAGAAAAAGAAGGCGAAGATGAGACCGAAGAGTCAATACAAATCGACTTTGATAAAATCTACTACCGACTCATGCAGGCAACTTCCATGAGTGGCGAAGAGTATAATCCTGTTTTCACGGAGGATGGAGAGAAAATTTACTTTACAGCAGAAGACCCCGCTAGTGGTTCACGCGCTTTGTACAAAGTCAAGTGGGACGGCTCAGAGATCAAACAGCTCACTGGCGGACGACCAGCCGGGCTTTCGTTGTCTCCTAACGGAAAGTCTCTTTATCTTGCTAAGGGTGGCCGACTGGGTAAGTTAAGCGGCGGAAAAGTGGAGATGTTCTCGCATAGCGCAAAAATGACCTTAGATTTTGAGGAAGAGAAAAAGCAAATCTTTGCCGAGGCTTCTAAAACGATTACCGAAGCGTTTTATGACCCAAAGTTTCACGGTTACAATTGGGAAAAGCTCAAGAAAACTTACGCCCCGATTATAATGAAAGCCTCCACAAAGGCAGACTTCCGAAATATGTTCAACTGGATGCTGGGACAGCTTAACGCCTCCCACATGGGGCTTTATGGCGGAGCAGATCAGGTGGATACCCAACGTGAAAGCACAGGCTTATTAGGCATTGAGACAAAATCGACCAAAAAAGGAATGCAGATTACCTACATCATCCCCGACTCGCCTGCTGATAAGATTGCGAGTAAGCTTAATGTAGGAGAGACGATTCTTTCCATAAACGGACAAAAGCTATCTGCTCAGGATAACCTTTACGCATTTTTGACCAACACCGCTACGGACGAAGTTTTACTCGAAGTGGAAGACGCAGAGGGCGTGTCGCGTGAGGTGATTATCCGTCCCGCCAAAAGCCTTGAAAGCGAATTGGACGTT
>CAZNAK010000415.1:0-2931 GCA_964570645.1 uncultured Cytophagales bacterium
CTGTGGTGGGAAACGTTCAGGACTTTGAAGGAAGCTAGACAAAATTTGAATATCGAACTGCTTGGTCTGTGGGTTAGTGAATAACTGCACCATATCGGGGTGCACATTATTTCCTTGTACCATATCGCGTACTTCGTCGTCGGTCACCTGAATCCCCATTTCGTCGTATCCGTAAGCATTTTCGCCGACGATATCTAGCCAGACTTGGTTACGAACAAATCGCATTTGCTGAGGCGGAAGCGAAGCCCCTGTTCCACTTTTAAGCTCGTACTCACGGCTGAGGGTCTCTACACGGGATCCAAACTCATCGAGTGGAACATCACTACCGTCAGCAATGCCCGCCAACCGCTGATCAGGCGCAAAAAGGGAGGAGTTTGAATTAAAAATATCGCCGATCAGGAAAGCCAGCAATGCCAATCCCACTATACCCAGTACGAGGACTGTCCGTTCACGAATTTTGGTAATAATCGCCATTTCTTTTATGGAGTCTAATTTTTTGGAAAGGCAAAAATAGAGGGTTCGCGGCGAAATTCAAATTCTGTTTTCTCCTTAGTGAAATTTAACGGAATATTTAAGACTTAAAGCTCTCCCCGTTCCACTTTCTGTAGTAACTCAGGCGAGGGATTTGAACTTTTTTCTTTTGCTCGCCGCCAAAACTCTAGGGCTTCTTCTTTTTTTCGGAGACGAAACAAGGCATCACCGTAATGCTCCAGTACTGTGGGGTCGTTTGGGTTACCCTGAGCCGCTTTTTCTAAAAGTTCAGCCGCTTTTTCGTACTCGCCACCTTGATAGAGTACCCATCCGTGTGTATCGAGATAGGTGACATTGTTAGGGTATTTTTCGACGAGTTGGGCAGAAAGCTCCTTAGCACGTTTTAGTTTTTCTTTTCTCAGGGACAAAAAATAGCTGTAATTGTTGATCGCATGAGCGTTAGCTGCGTCTAACTTGATTGCTTCCTCAAAAGCTTCATCAGACTTTCGGAAGTCTTCAAGCGCGTGGTACACATCGCCGAGTTGTGCCTGAAAGCGGCTTTTTAGTTCGTTGTTTCGTGCCAGCATCTTTCCTTGTTGAAGGGAAAACTCGGCATCCTCATAGCGTTGTCCCTGATAGTGTGCAAGGCCCGCATATAACCAAAAATCCGCCTGATTGGGGTAAAGCTCCAACGCTTTTTCGCTGTATTCTACGGCCGCCTTGGCGTCTCCCACATTAAGCGCGAGTTGGATCACCTGCTCCCAAAGCTTAAAATTATTACCATCTCTCTCGAGGGCGTTGGCATAGGCTTTTTCGGCCTCCTTCAGGTTGCCTTGCAAAATATAAAAGTCACCCAAAACGATGTGAGGACGGCTGTCTTCGGGATGTAAGGCAATGGTTTTCTGAATTAATTCCATCCCGACTTGGCGCGCACCCGAGGATCCGCCCGCCATCTGCGTATAACGTACCAGCATCTCAAGCTTGGCCTCAATATCCAAGGAAGGGCTATCAAAGGCAGCCTGAACGGAAGCTGCATATTTTTCCATTTCTCCTTCGGCATAATAAATATTAGCCAGCAGCAGGTGTGCCTCTGGGGTGTTCGGCTCCCGTTCAAGCAAATCTTCAAGAAGCGTTTTTACTTCTGCGTTTTCTCCCTGATTCAGGAGCATATCCGCTTGCTGAAGTACGTAAGGGGTTACATCGGGAAAGCTTTGAATAATTTTTCTTCCTTCTTCGATGGCCTTATCAATGCGCTCTTCTTGTAAGTAAATTAACTGCCGACGACGCATCACGTTCAGACTAGGTCCATAAAGTGCCTCGATTTTATTCAAATTACCTAACGCACGGTTATAATCACCACCCTGTAAGTACAAAAGCGCGAGTGCTTCGTAGGACTTTCGGCTTTCTTCTACATCTTCAAGTAAGGTCTCATATGTTTTTATGGCTTTGTCAAACTGCTGAGTTGACTCGTAAAGCTCCGCCAAAAAGGTATAATAATAGGGGTTCTGGGGATCAAGCTTAATGGCTTGCTTAAGGGAGTAGAAAGCTTCCTCTGTGCGGCCTGAGGCATGTCGTGCACGCCCGATCTGAAAATGTGCAGCAGGGTTTTTCTTGTCAATCTTGAGTGACTCACGATAGTTATCAATGGCTTTATCGTACTCTTGAAGCATAAAATACTTCATGCCATCCAAAAAGGCAGCTTCTGATTTCAGACGGTCACTGACAACGACTTTGCTGGTATCACCAAGGGAGCCTTTATTCTTCTTACCTCGCTGGGCGTGAGCGGACAATACTGAAACAAAAGAAAAGAATAGGACAAAAAGAAGAGAACGGACGTTCATAGATAAATTTAAGATGGCTTAAAAAATAATGGTTCAGGATACGTGCCAAAGGAAGTTCAAAGTTACGCACTTTATTTTTTTAACAAAGTGACCGTACATCAGAAATAACGTTTTCCGTCAAGAACCTGTTCCCTGAGCATCCCAATATATCAGTCTCCATGCAAGATTTCTCCTTATTGCTCCGCCAGTGGTACGAGCAAAATAAACGTGACCTCCCTTGGCGTACTACCACCGATCCCTATAAAATATGGCTTTCAGAAATTATACTTCAGCAAACGCGCGTCGCACAAGGGCTGCCCTATTACGAGAAGTTTGTGCAAGAGTTACCGACGGTTTTTGACTTTGCAGAGGCTTCCGAAGAACGCATACTGAGGCTTTGGCAGGGTCTGGGGTACTACTCACGGGCGCGAAATATGCGTGAGGCAGCACAAAAGGTGGCTTATCAGCTTGATGGTAATTTCCCTAACTCCTACAAAGAATTACTTAAACTCAAAGGAGTCGGGACGTACACGGCGGCGGCTATTGCGTCCTTTGCATTCGGTGAGCAGGTAGCCGTAGTGGATGGAAACGTGTATCGGGTCTTGGCACGCATTTTTGGTATTGAAACCGATATTTCTTC
>CAZNAK010000416.1:0-2925 GCA_964570645.1 uncultured Cytophagales bacterium
GTACCAGATGATGCCCACCTCTTCGGACGCGGAAGACGCAGCTCTTTTTCATCTTTCAGAAATTGATTGCGTAGGGTACGGTGTGTTTCAAGAAGGCGGTGATAAGGTAAACGTTCTTTCTGCCCTCGCCCTAGCAACAAGTGGATTAGGGCAAGCTGATCTGGCAGAGATACGTACCAGCCCTCTGCCCAGGCAGAAAACTCAGTCTCGATTTTGGGTAGAAAAAGCAGCATTTCGAGTGCGCCGAAGTCCTCTGTGAGTAATGCTTCACTCTTCTGGGAGGCAAAGGCATTTTTACGATCATGTTGCGCGAACTGAGTGTAAAATAAGGCAACTTTATCGAGCGGGCTTCCTGACTTGGCAATCAGGTAACAAAGCAAAAGTTGCGCGAACCGATTTGAGGCTTCATGTTGTGCCTTGTGATGCCAGTTGAGGCGTGCTGCCTCCCGAGTACGCGCTAGGGGGCTATCCATGAACGTATTAGCCTGTTTTATTTCATGGAAATACCGCTCTGAGGTGCCCGTGGCAGTCCACTCAAAGTACCCTGCTCGGAGGGTATCTCGTCCAATATCTTTTTCTGCGATAAGCTCCAAATGCGTCATCTCGATAAAGTCAAGCTGACCATTTTTTGACTCGCCCAACCACCCTGAACGATGGGAAGAAAGTACATACCACCATTGCGCCTCGGTGTCGGGAGCCACAGCGTCTGGCCAATGTTTCAGGTTTCCTATTTTCAGTGCCGCAAGCAAAACCTCGTTGGGCTGCTGCTGCAAAAACCAATAATTTCGGGCGTTCGGAGACCAGTCTTCGGGTAAGTAACGTCCGCCCGGTAGCACCCAGACTTCTGTCTGGTCATGTAAAGCATCTGTCTGTCCCACTTCAAAAATAGGACGCTGCGCCTTGATACCTTCCCAAGCTACGTCCTGTAAAATTGCTTTGAGTTCGTCGGAATACCCTTCGGCAAACCATCCTGTCTTCTTGAGTTGCGGCAGATCATCCAGGCTATTGATTTGAGCGCCCCCTTTGCCGTTTACTTGCGATATAGAATACTCTAATCGCTTGCCTTGATGATGAAGTGCGAGTAAAAAAGTATCTTTAAGCCCTATCTTATTCTTGAGTTTATTTACAGGCGAATATTGCGTGACAAAAGTGGTTTTATCAGTCCAAGAAAGTATGTCAACCCCTTGCTCATTTTTTAGATAGTGTTCAACTGCGTCCGAAAATTTAGTTAATGCTTGATTATCAGGGGTATAGATGAGGTATTCATTAGGGGTAAACCTTTCCTTTATGAAATTATATTCGCTATTTTGAAATTTATTCAGTATTTTACCAATCATTTCCTGCATTTTTTAGAATAAAATTTACTGACTTCTCCTTAAAATTAGACATTTTAAGAAATGGTTTCACTCTGAACCAATTACATTTTTTAGGAGCTTTGTCAAAGAGTCTTAGATAATAGATAGAAAGGTTCAACACGCTCCACTGGGGCGTGCTGAATTTATTCGTTTGGGTTAGCTGTGAGGTCATAAAAGTTCAGAGAAAAAATAATGATAGCAGCTTTTTTTGATGTTTAAATGTACGAAATTCCTCTAAAATTATGTAGGTTAGCTTAAATTAATGCGTAAAGCTTACATGCACTCCCAGACAGAGGAAAACTACCTAAAGACCCTTTACCACCTTGAAAGTCAGGACGAAGAGGTAACAGTTACCAAACTTAGTAGAGAGCTTAGGGTCAGTATGCCTTCCGTAAATAGTATGGTCAAACGGCTCTATACCAAAAAGTTACTTATCTACCGAAAGTACAAACCCCTTTCGCTAATCGAAGAGGGGCGAAAAATGGCGTTATTCATTATCAGAAAGCACCGTTTGGTGGAGATGTTTTTGGTCAAAAAGATGGGTTTTGGCTGGGAAGAAGTTCACGAAATTGCAGAGCAGATGGAACACATTCGTTCGTCTAAATTCTTTGAGCGCATCGAGGAAATCCTTGAGTATCCTAAGGTTGACCCGCACGGCTCCCCTATCCCCGACAAAGAAGGTAATATCCAGCCGCAAGCGTACAAAATGCTTTCTGAGTGTGTGCCGAATAATACGGTTATCATTCGTGCTTTGGCAGATTCCTCAAAGCCATTTTTGGATTATCTGAATAAGAAGAATCTTAGATTGGGAATGCAGCTCACCATTAAGCAGATCGAACCCTTTGATAAAAGCCTTTTGGTGACGTTGGAAGGTCAGCGCGAGGAAATGCTTACAGCACAGGCTGCGTTGGGTCTGTTGGTTGAGCAAGCTTAGTTTAGTCGAATGCCTAACAGGGTGATGTCATCGCGTTGAACTTGCCCTTCCATGTGTTCACGAAGTTCTTGTTGTACCACATCCTGCTGAATACTCGACGGCATATTGGCGATACGCTGAAGCAACGCCTGCAAACGGCGTTTCCCAAACTTTTCGTTTTTCTTGTTATGCTGATCAACGAATCCATCAGAAGCTAAATACAACATTTCACCTCTGTTTACATGAATCGTTTGGGTTTCAAAGGAGCGTTTTTCGGACTTATGTTTTCCACCAATGGCTCGTTTTGTACCCTTTACCCGAAGGATTTCTTTTCCCTCGTGGGTAGAGTAATAAAGTGGTGAGCGCGCGCCAGCAAAGTCAATGGGCACAGTATCTTTTTCTGACTGATTTATGTCCATCGAACAAAGGATTACTTCCATGCCGTCATCGGTTTCATTTTGCTTGTCCTGATGAAGCGTATCTTTAACTTCCTGATGGAGACGCTCCAAAATTTGGGCAGGATCAGAGACGTTCTCTTGCAAAACGATTTTATTCAGTAAAAAAGTCCCGACCATAGACATAAATGCTCCTGGTACGCCATGTCCCGTACAGTCCACGACCGCAAAAAGGAACTTGTCACCCGTGCAAGTAGTCCAA
>CAZNAK010000417.1:0-2923 GCA_964570645.1 uncultured Cytophagales bacterium
GGCTACCAATCATGGCTTCGGCTCCCATACCTAAATTAAGGTGCCAACGCTTGGATACTTGATCTACAAAAAAAACACTATCAGAGGTTGAAACCGTTCTTAGCCCTAAACGACGATTTACGGAAGTAACCAACGACTCCAGTTCGCGGTCTTTGAAGTTACTGCCCGCAAAGAATGCTTCTTCGTCCCAATCCACCTTTAAGCGGTTACCACTTACGCCAGCAAAAACATAAAGGCCACTTGTTGAATTATAGTCACCAAAAAGGTATTGCTGAACCTTAAGATCACCGCTTAGATCCATAAGTTGTGCGGGAATACCATATTGAAATCGCTCTGCCTGCGATGTTCGGTACATGATTCCCATTTTAATAGCTGTTTTTACGCCTATTCCGTACGAACCACGTAGTTCACCGCCATAAAGTGCGGGGAGGTTTTCTACCTCACCGAGTGCGAAAGCAGAGCCATTACCTAGAAATTGTTGGTACGTAGCATTAAAACCTACACTAAATTGTGCCGTTGTTACAAAGGGAGTCAGAGCGAGAAAAAAAAGAAAAGAAGTAAATAAGCGTTTCATGGGACTTCTGATATTAGAACGAGATAAAACGGTAACGTATCTCAGGCGTAAAAATTTTATTGTCGTAAGGTGTACATCACAAAAACAACAAACATCACGATGACGGCGACAATAGCAAGAATCTTGATAACGCTTGCATTAGTTTCTGTCTGGTGCGATAGCTGTCCTTGCAACTGCGCAGTATTGGTTTGTTGCTGTAGTAGTGCGGTCTGCTGTGTGCTTTTAAGTATTTTGAGTTCCGTCCGCGCATCATTAAGGTTAATTTTAACGCGGTTTAGCTCCGTTTTGGCCAGTCGAATTTCGGCAAGCGAGTTAGTGAGCTGTTTTTGAAGCTCACCTCGCTCCTCTTGCGTCGTTTTGAGTTGCTTACGGACTTCTTCTAAGTCCGTTTGCTGGGTTTCTACATCTTTGCGTGCCTCTTTCAGGTCTTCCTGTGCATCCTTAAGCTGTTCCTGCAAATCTTTGAGCAGCTCGTTTAGCTCTTTGTTTCGCTCCGCCGTTGCTTTATTTTCACGAGAATTATTATCAATAATTCCGTGAAGGCGTTGCTTATCGTCTTTAAGCTCACTGATTTGACGACGCAGCGCATCAATATTTCCCTCTTTCGCGTCAATCTGCACCCCTTTATTGTCTAACTGAGATTCTGCTTTTTGGAGTGCCTCCTGAATATCTTCAAGTTCCTCAGCTTGTTTTTTCAGTTGTTTCTTTTGCTCTTCTATGGTCGCTAGATACTCCTCACCCTTCTTTCTAATCTCGGCAATAAGCTGTTCGTCCTGCTTTCTTTTGGCTTCAATTGCGGCACTTTCCTCATCCGACCTTCCCGTAGAGGCGATTAAATAAGAAGCCCCCAAGATGGCTACCAGAGCAAGGACAGCAATTTTGATTATTGAACTGGGCTGTTGTATCTGCTTTGAATCCATCGTGCTTTTATTTTATCGGAAAATCTCAAACTGTCCATCCGTGATCGTACGCGTGTAGAGTGCCGGGTCTAGTCCTGCTGGATTCCCCGTAGAGTCCGCAGTAAGTGTGTCGAGGGCAGCACGCAAGCTATTGCTATCAATCGCGGTAAACGAAAATGTACCTACTAGCTTAACGTCACTCAAGGAATCAATAGCAATCGTTGCAGAACTTGCCGAAAATAATTGTCCGCTTTTATCCTGAGAATAGTAAAAATATTGGAAAGAGTTACTCGTGGTACTCGGGACGACAAAGCGATTCCCTGTAGAATCTACGTAGTTTTGGAGTCGCGTTACCCGCAAATAAATATTACTGTACTCGCCTTCCCCGCCTGAACCAGTTCCTTCCAAAGACATAGAATTTGCCTCAAAAATATCTATAGTGTCAATGGGATAGGTAATTACTGCTCCAGTAGAGTCTGTGGAATCTGCTGTTATAATTTCTTGTCTGGAGGAGGCACGAAAACTTCCCGTAGCCACTCGGTCTGCGGACCATCCTCCACCATCTATGCTAGCAGACATCACGGCAGAACTAGGAACAGGTGCAGGGGCAAGATCACTGTTATCACAAGCGACCAAAAACAGACCAAGTAAAAATACAAGAGGTATAAAAGACTTTTTCATCGTCAAGATTATGGGTTAAAATAGGACAACTGGAAACTAGCTATACAACGTATTTTTAACAATAGTCTTATTTTTTGATGAACAAAGATACAGATTTTAACATAGGCAGCACAAAAAGTACTCCATAAAAAACAAGTTTAAGCAATTGAGGTTAAAGCTACATGCGATACTTATACGTTTTTCTGTTTATCTTATTGGGAATGGTGGAAACCTTGGGGCAAACTATTTTTTTCTCCAAGAAAGGGACAATTCACTTTTTCTCCGAAACGGCATTAAAAGACATCGAGGCAACTTCCAAAAAAACGACCGCATTCTTTAATACAGAAACCAACGAAGTTCAGTTTCGTGTCCCCATCAAGAGCTTCAACTTTGAAAACTCCCTTATGCAAGATCACTTTAATACACAATATATGGAAAGTGATAAATATCCCGTAGCGGAGTTTAAGGGAAAACTAAACGAGATAAGAACAAAAGTGAGCGGTGACCTTACCATTCATGGAATTACTAAGCCTTACGAAACAACAATTACATTAGTTAAAGAAGGAAATGGCTACTCGGGCACAACAGTGTTCAACGTCTTGTTGGAAGACCATGAAATCAAAATTCCGAAGGTAATGTTCCAAAAAATCGCTGAGGAAATTCGTATTGACGTACAAATTGACTTTTTACCTTATCCATCCAAGAAATGAAACGGCTTTTATTCGCTTTTTGCTGGCTACTCACCATCACTACCTCTGCCCAGAGCCTTGATGAACTCATGGAGGCAGAA
>CAZNAK010000418.1:0-2910 GCA_964570645.1 uncultured Cytophagales bacterium
TTGGAAGAGGCGCCGCGGACGTCCGCCTCCCGGACAGGAAGAGGGATAAAATCCGCGATTTCCTTGACAACTTCAATGACGCGCATCTCGGGATCGAACTCATAATAAAGCTGGGAATAATAACCAAAGACCGTGTTTTGTCCTTTGATCACCTTGCCCAATTTGGGTTCAAGCTCGCCCATAAGGAGCTTTAAAAAAGTGGTTTTACCAGCACCATTTTTCCCAATAATACCCACACGCTCGCCTTTGCGGAACGTGTAAGTGAAGCGGTCTAAGATGGGTTGGTTTTCTTGGTAATCGAAGTATAAATTTTTCAACTCAAGAATTTTACCTCCTAGGCGTTGCCCCTCAAATTCGATCTGAACGTTATCATCTTTCGGACGAAGCTTAGCCTGTTTTTGAAGCTCTCCTACGCCTTCAACCCGATATTTGGCTTTTGTTCCTCGCGCCTTGGGCATTCGCCTGAGCCAGTCGAGTTCTTTGCGGAGGAGGTTTTGTGCTTTTTCAGCTACCGCCCCTTGCTGACGGCGGCGTTCGGCTTTCTGTTCCAAAAAATACTGATAGTTTCCTTCGTAGCGAAAGACCTCTCCATGATCTAATTCTACGATTCGGTTCGTAACTCGATCCAAGAAATAACGGTCGTGCGTGATCAGCAACAGACTGGTATTTTGCGTACCAAGGAACTGCTCTAACCACTCAATGGTCTCAATATCCAGGTGGTTGGTTGGCTCATCAAGGAGTAAAAGATCAGGCTCGGAAAGGATTACCCGCGCCAAAGCGACCCGTTTGCGCTGCCCGCCCGAGAGGGAGCTTACCTCCTGCGCAGTGTCCGAGATGCCAAGTCTTCCAAGGGTCTCCTTGATTCGGGCCTCAATATCCCATGCACGTAGGCGTTCCATCGTTTCGAGGGCTTTTTGAAAGTCCTCGGAACCTGTTTGTCCTTGTTCAAGAAGTTTCTCGTAATGCTGAATTGCCTCCAAGGCTGCGCTAGGAGCACCAAAAATAGCTTCCCAGATGGTTTTTCCTGCCTCAAACTCAGGGTCTTGTGAAAGATAAACCACCTTCGTACCCTTCCGATAGCTTACTTCTCCCTCATCTGGGGGAATTAGTCCGGCCAAGACCTTCAAAAACGTTGATTTCCCCGTGCCGTTTACCCCTACAAGTGCGATTTTCTCACCTTGACTCATGCCAAAGTTAATCCCTGAAAAGAGTTGACGTTCGGAGAAAGATTTCGTTAGATTTTCGGCAGAAATAAGATTCATAAAAGTAAAGTTAACAGATTTGGACGCATAAACCTACTCGGAAGGAAGCACCATCTTATAATGCCAGATGTCACATTCCTGAAAAGGCTCACCCACTTTTTGGAAGCCAAATTTCAGGTATAGCGGCATGGCCTCAACCTGTGCGTGCAAATAAACTGGTTTTACGGTCGGGTTCGGGAGGTCTTCCAGAACTGCTCTTACAAGTGCCGAACCTACACCTTTCTTACGCTGCTCTTTGAGGACAGCAAAACGCTGTAACTTAAATCCTTCTGAGGTTTCCCGCCAGCGCGATGCCCCTACGGGATGGTCATCGACTAAAGCTAGAAAATGCGCTGAACTGGCTTCAAACTCATCAAATTCTTCTTCTTCAGGGACTTGCTGCTCAATCACAAAGACCGTATTACGAATCTGTCGAACTGTTTCAAACAAAGGCTGGTCGGGGGCAACCTTCTGAACTTCAATTTTCATCTGGAAAAATAATTGGCGTTAAAACCGTATCAAACGAATCCGAAACTGTCCATTTTCTACTAAAAACCCCTCTGCTGGGTTGTCCGTATTGCGCACAGTTCCTGAGAACGTCCCGCGCAATACATCATCCTCAAAACTGGTAAGCGTCACTTGCATTTGACCGTCTCGCCCTACAAAAGCCACGTTAGGCTGGGGGCGAAAGGTAAAGGTAAATGCGTTGTTTTGTTCGCTAGGGAAGCTCGTTTCATCTAGGTCAACGCCCAAAATACGGATTTGCACCTCTCCGAAAAACTCGCCTGAGGAGGTTGCACGTGTGATGCTGGTGAAGTCTATGGACTCCGCATAGCTGTTTGCATCCTGCGCAGCGAGCCCGTTGGTGACATCGAAGCGAAAAAACTCGCCACCCACCGTAGCCCAAATTTCTCCTTCGGGAATTTCACCGCTACCGTCAAGTGGGTCTTCGTCTATGCAAGAGGTGATAAAAAATGTACTAAAGACTAAAAAAATCAAATAAAGGGCTTGCTTTTTCATGGTTTAAACAATCTTTAACTTGTCACATCCTAATTGGGCAAACTTTCTGTGCTAGCTTTTGTAAAACTGAGAACTGTCAAGTATTGTTATACGAAACATATTCTCTAATCCGTTTCTTGATTATCTAACACAAATTTTATTTCTCTATGAAAAAATTCATGCTTCTTATTATCGCCCTTGCGTTCAGTTTGACATCGGTTGTTGCACAAGATCAGAAAAAAAGCGAAGATGATCTTAAATTTGCTTCAAAAAGCTACGATTTTGGCGCTGTAATGCAAAATGAAAAAGTAGAGCACACATTCCCGTTTGAGAATGCTAGTGGTCATACGATTGTTATTGATAACGTACGTACAACTTGTGGTTGTACCGTTCCTGATTGGCCACGTGGTGTGCCTATTGCATCAGGCGAGGAATCTGAAATTAGTGCTGTATTTAATACACGCGGCAAGCGCAACTACCAGCGTAAAGTTATTACAATCAACTATACCGTAAAAGGAGGAGACGGTGAAGAAGATCAGCAAAAGACTACTACGGTATCTTTGGTAGGTACAGTGAAAGTTCCTGAACCAGCTTCGGGGAACTGATATAGCAACCTTCTTAGCAGCAAAAAAACCTTACTTCCCATAAACGGCAGGTAAGGTTTTTTTAT
>CAZNAK010000419.1:0-2909 GCA_964570645.1 uncultured Cytophagales bacterium
CTCACTATGCGACGTATTCTCCTGATAATTTCTTTCCTGTCATTTGCCTCGGTAACTTGGGCGCAGCAGACTTTCCTCCAAAAAGGGCATCAAGCCTTCCGTGAGGAAAACTACACGCAGGCACTTTTCTTTTACAGCCAACAAATCCAGCAAACGCTGAAGCATCCTGCACCCTATTTTTGGCGCGGCATGACGAATTGGCGACTCCGAAAGCTGGAAAGTGTGGTTAGCGACCTCCAGAAAGCCATCAAACTGAATTACCCTGACCGCGATGCAGCGGCTTACTGGAAAGGGGTTGCCGAGTATGAGCTAGGAGATTACGCCGCCACAGTCGGTAGTATGACCCTTGCCCTCGAAGAAAAATATTCGCTGACTGCTTACGTATATCAGTGGCGTGGCTTTGCCTATTACGAGTTACAGGATTACGCCAATGCCATTCCAGACCTCAAGGCAGCGATTACAGCAAAGCATCCCGATACGGGTGCGTTGCATTTTCGTTTGGGTGAAGCATACCGAATTTTGCGAGATAAAGATATTGCCGTACATCACTTTGAGGAGTCACTGAAAGCCGTGGACTGTCCTGATCCCGAAAAAGTGGAAAAAGAAATCATTTTGCTGCGTAGCGAACTGGAAAAGCTAACAGGAGAGTTTCTCTGGGTTGAACCCCTAACTGCTGTCAGCGAAGTACGCCAGAACGGACTTTTGATCGAAGCCTGCCTGAGTACCAATCGCCGCGTTTTGGAGGAGGTACAAGTTGAAATCAACGGGCTAACCAAATACCGTTTGTATCCCAATGAGGTGCCTTACTCGTCTATTGCTGGATGTGATCGTAAGTTCACGCGCACGATTACGCTTCAGCCCGGCGAAAATGAAATTCGCCTAAAAGCCGTCCTGGATAAGGGGGAAATTGTTTCTGACGAGCGGGTCGTAAACTACCAGCCACGTTACTCAGCCGCACAGGTACCCAAAGTTTGGGCGATGATTGTCGGGATCGCCTCCTACACCCATGCACGTAGCCTTCGTTACTCAGACGACGACGCTTACCAAATGTATGCTTTCCTCAAAAGTCCCGAGGGTGGTGCATTACCCGATGAGCAAATTGCGCTGTTGATCGACGAAAACGCTACACGCGGGAACATCTTGCGGCAACTTGAAAACCTCTTTGCCAAAGCGGGAGACAACGACTTGGTGCTGATGTATTTCTCAGGGCATGGCTTACCGGGTTCTTTTGTTCCTTTTGACTACAACGGAGAACAAAAGACCCTTTTGGCACACCAAGACGTGCAGCGAATTTTTCGTCAGACACAAGCCCGAAACCGCCTTTGCATTGCCGACGCTTGCCACTCTGGAAGCCTCGAAAGCACACGCGGACTCGGTATAGAAGCTGTTACGGATCGCTATTACGAAGCCTTACTTGAATCCGACGGCGGAATGGCATTGTTGATGTCCTCAAAAGCAGAAGAAAGTTCGATAGAGTATCGCGGACTGCGGCAGGGCGTGTTTAGTCACTATTTGATTCGCGGACTGCGCGGCGAGGCGGATACAGATCAAGATGGCGTGGTACGAATTGGCGAGTTATCCGAGTTTGTCCGCAAGAAAACACAGTCTTACACGCTTCATCGCCAAAACCCTGAGTTGCATGGGATGTATGATAAACGGATGCCTGTGGGGGTGGTACGATAGAGAATCTGAACAAAGAACCTCCACCGTGTGTGCTTAGGCAGTTAATTAACCAACGCATCATGCTGAAGCAGAACCACATCATAGATTCAGGCCATTCTGACCGCCCAATTACCTTAGACATCCGATGGGAAAACGGCGAAGACTTACCATTACTAATTTTCGTTCACGGTTTCAAGGGCTTCAAAGACTGGGGCACTTGGAATTTGCTGGCAGACCATTTTGCCGCACAAGGGTTTGCCTTTCTTAAGCTCAACCTATCCCACAACGGCACGACCCCCGAAGCACTTAATGATTTTGGTAATCTTGAAGCTTTCGGAGAGAACAACTTTGGCATTGAACTCAACGACCTTGGCGTAGTGCTTTCTTGGCTTGAAACACAAGATTTTCCGATTGAATTGCAACGAATCGGGCTTATTGGACATAGCCGAGGCGGAAGTTTAGTGATTTTGAAAGCCTCTGAAGACGCGCGGATCAAAGCCGTATCCAGTTGGGCTGCCCTCGCGGATTTAGTGGAACGTTATGCCCCCGAGGATAAGCGCGAGCAGTGGCAAAAGACGGGGGTTGATTACGTTCTTAATGGCAGGACGGGTCAGCAAATGCCCATGTATTTTCAGCTTTTTGAGGACACACGCGCCAACGCTCATCGGTACAGCGTTCAGGCTGCCGCCGAGCGAATGCTACAGCCATTATTGGTTGTGCATGGAACCAGAGACCCTGCCGTGGACTACAAAGACGGGTATAAAATTCGGGATTGGCACGGCGCGGCCGAGTGGTTGAGTGTGACAGGAGCAGATCATGTCTTTGGAAGTTCACACCCTTACACGGAGGTCGTGTTGCCTGTTCCGCTTCAGGAAGTTTACAAAAAAGCAGTGCATTTTTTTGGTACACACCTGATTTCAAGCCCAAAAATTTAGCATCCTCGAGTTTTTGACCTATTTTTGAGTTCAATTAGAATTACAATTCCCCTTTTATTTAAATTCAACACAGTTTCTGATGGAAATCCCCTTCAACATTGATTTGGCGTTACCACCTGGTGACATCCAGATCACTAATCCACTAATTTACGCTTTACCTGCTTTTGCGGGACTGATTATCCTCGAAATCATAATGAGCCTCAAGCATGAGCGTGAGCTTTACGTTTGGAAAGATCTTGCTGCAAGTGCGTCGGTAGGGATCGGTGCGGCGGGTCTGGCGACCTTTACAAAGCTGGCTTCGATTGCAGCCTT
>CAZNAK010000420.1:0-2897 GCA_964570645.1 uncultured Cytophagales bacterium
CCTTGTAAAAATCGGTCTCGGTGGTCATCTGTTTGCCTTGAGTCATCCACTCACGGATTTTGGGCGGGTAAACATAGTGAATGGGCTTTTCCCAAGATTCAGGATAAGGATTAAAGCGTCCCAGGTGCCGCGCATTAAACACACATACGGTCGGGATGTCATAAAGTGCTGCTAGATGGATGGACATGGTCTCGTTACTAAGTAAGAACTCTGCATTCGCCACCCGCTCGGCTAGTGCGGAAAGAGAAGTCTGTCCAATTTCATTAATTACACGTACTTCTGCATCGCGAAGTAAGCTTTCGAGTTGATTGCCCAGTTGTACTTCCCCTTTTCCGCCTGACAGTACGACGGTCCAATTTTTTTCTTTGGCAATCGAGATACTCACTTGGGCAAATTTTTTAATCGCCCAACATCGAAACGCCTGACTCGCCCCCGGGAAAACAACCATGTAAGCACCACCGCGCTGCACGGGAAAATGTTCGGGAACACGAAAGGCAGGCTTACGGAGTTCGGGAAGCCACTGACTCAATAATTCAAAGTGACGGTCATACTCAAATAAAATTTCAGGACTTGCTTCAAAGAGTTGCGTGTAATAGGTATCTGCGCGAAGTTTTTCCTTCAAGATCGTATTCTCGGTATCTCCAGAACTGCCCAAACGCTTGCGCGCACCTGAGGTTCGTACAATCGCGTCATCAAACAGCAAGCTGCGCGAGTACGCAGTATTTAAGATCGTATGAAAACCTGCCTCGCGGATCACACGCTGAAGGCGACGACGGTATTTTTGGTCTTCATAAAAGGCTTTTTTCTTGATCCAAATAAACTGATCTACCCGCTTCTCATCCCAGCGTATGGCGTAATCACGCCAGATGATATTTCCGATTAGCGTAATATGGACATCAGGCTTTTGCTGGCGAATTGCTTTTAAATAGGGACGAAAAAGGATGTAGTCTCCAATCGCGTCTAGCCTGACCAAAGCAATTTTTTCCTGTGCTGCGGGTTGGTAGGAAACGCGCTTGCGTACCAGCGCATCAGTAAGATGACAACGCCGCACCCGATAATTCAACTGAAAACGGTCTTTTAAGCCCATCTAGTGAATCTTTTCAGGTGAAAGTTTGTACAAAAACATCCGTGAGTACTGAAAAGCCAAATCTGTTGTGCCCAGAATTGCCAAGCCGAGGTCCTGCGTAGGAGTTATGCGGTTCACGGTGTAGGGGAACCGCTCTCCCACCTCCTGACGCTTCAGTGCAGGTTGCCCAGTGGTAGTGGCATCGTAGATAAAAAACTCAGAAGGTCCGGCACGCTCTGATCCCGCAACCACCAAACGATTGCCCACCAAACTAAGAAATGTTTGCTCTTTTGAGTCTAGTTCGTACAAAATTTCTTCGCTGTCGTAATACTCAAAATATACGCCCATATCTTGGTAAGGGATGCGGTCTAAAAAGTAAATATTTTTATCCACATCCTCATCGGGATGCCTGTTGACTACTGCAAACTCCCCATTTCCACGGTCTAGGAGCGCGTCTAACCACCAAGGATCGGCGTAGGTCAGCTCATCTAAATTGTCTTCAAAATACAATCCCATCACAGTACCCGTTGGCGCATAAACATAAAACTGTGAACCCATAGTACCTAGCTTTACCGTCTGTGTAATCTGCGAAAAGCTTGCATCAAATGGTGTTCTGACGAAGGTAGTATCAAAAAGTACTTCTATCAGATTATAATTAGCATCCAAGCGATGTACCTTCGTTTGTTGCTCTTCTTCATTGACGATCAGCATCAAAAAACCATTTTCGTACTTAATGATGCGCTGTCCAAACCGACTCGTTTCGGGTAAAATCGTCTGTGTTACATCTCCCTCCTGAGTTATGGTAAGGGCAATTAGTCTCTCATCTTGAAACTGATTAAAGGGCTGGCAGAAAATAAGGTACTGATCTCCTTCCTGGATCACCCGATCAATGGGTGCGCCCAACTGGTAGTTATCTTCCCGTAAAATATCGCCCTGCGGATTGGTTACGATCACCTCAAGCTCTTCGGGTCTATCGGCATTTCGTTCCTGACCGATCAAAATATAACCACCAAGGGGGAGTTCCCACAAATCAAATGCCTCGGCGGAAAGTAGGTCTTGACGATCATAAATTTTGAAAATGTTTTCTGTGACATTTTCAAGATTTTCTTCAATCTCCTTCTGTTGGTCGCAACCAAAAAGGAAAAGAATAAAGCCCAAAATAATGAATAGATGCCTGTTCATACGGTTCTTTTTAGGAGATTAGAGGTCAAAAATACAAAAAACACCCTTCTTGCGTTGTTTCTATGCTGAGAACCTAAGACGGCTTTTTTCCGTACACCTAAAAGTAAACTCAAAAAACACCATGCAGAACTATCATATCCTTTGGGCGGACGACGAAATTGACTTTCTAAAACCTCACCTGCTCTTTCTCGAGAAGAAAGGCTATCAGGTAACGGCCGTCAACAGCGGAACAGAAGCCGTAGAGGAGTGCGAAGAACACCCTTTTGATGTGGTTTTTTTAGATGAAAATATGCCAGGGATGTCGGGCTTAGAGGCCCTTCAGGAAATTAAGTCCCTGCGGCCTGCCACGCCCGTCGTGATGGTTACCAAAAGCGAAGAAGAGCATATCATGGAGGAGGCCATCGGCGCACAAATCACGGATTACCTCATCAAGCCCGTTAAGCCAAATCAAATCCTACTCTCACTCAAAAAAATTCTGGACAGCAAACGCATCGTCAGCGAGCAAACCAACCATAGTTATCAGCGCGACTTCCGTGAAATTAGTATGTCTTTGGGCTACCAACTCAACCACGATGACTGGGCGGAAGTTTATCGTAAGCTCGTACATTGGGAAATTGAAATCGAAAAGACCGAAAACAAAAGCATGAAG
>CAZNAK010000421.1:0-2886 GCA_964570645.1 uncultured Cytophagales bacterium
GAAGCAGGAACGGGGTATTTTGGTTATGTCGATATGGAGAAAAAATCCTTTGAGCGCGTGACGTTCTGCCCCGGCTTCTTGCGTGGGATGGGTTTTATCGGAGATTATGCGGTAGTAGGGATTTCGTCGGCACGGAAAAACAAAACGTTTTCTGGGCTGCAACTCGATCAAAATCTCCAAAAAGAAAATGTCGATGCTCGTTGTGGCATCCAGATTATCAACCTCAATACGGGGGCAACCGAACAATGGATTCGCCTCAAAGGTATTATTGATGAACTTTACGACGTTCATGTGATGCCAAATGTCATTCGTCCGCTGATCATCGGCACGAAAAAAGACGAGGTGCGGACCATGATTTCGATAGACCAGTAATGGATATACAACAAAAAACAGGAGAAGGTGGCATTGTGGTAACCTCCCTCAACTCAGTTTTAAATTGGGCACGGCTCTCCTCGCTTTGGCCGATGAGCTTCGGGTTGGCCTGCTGCGCCATTGAGATGATGGCGACTTTTGCCTCTAGCTATGACCTAGACCGCTTCGGGATTTTTACGCGTAACTCTCCGCGACAGTCTGACTTGATGATTGTAGCGGGAACAGTCACGTTCAAAATGGCTGACCGTATCCGTCGCCTGTATATGCAAATGCCCGAACCGCGTTATGTGATCTCGATGGGAAGCTGCTCTAACTGTGGCGGTCCGTATTGGGAACACGGCTATCATGTGGTTAAAGGAGTGGATAAAATTATTCCCGTAGATGTATATGTCCCCGGCTGCCCACCCCGCCCTGAGGCATTAATCGGAGGGATTTTGAAATTACAGGAGCAAATTCGTTCCGAAGAAGCCCCGGCACCGAAGAAATTACAGGCATTTTTGAAGGGCTGAGATAAAAAGCTGGTTCAACTAGGGTTTTCAGGAATTTGCTAGATTTAGGGAAAATCCTAGTTGAACCAAAAAGCTACTTCGTTAAAAACGCAGTCGTCTTCGGGTCACTGGTATCAATGACACGAATAGCGATCACTTCTGCTTCGGCTGTTTTTACGCCGTCCGCGAAAAAGTCACAGTGCATCATCGTTTTTCGTCCTTTGATTTCGGTCACTCGTGCCCTTAATTCGACCCTGGTGTTGGGCGTAGGTTTCAAGTATTTAATGTTAAGCGTTCCTGTGGCGTACCCATAGCGGGGTTCGGTATCTGCCTCCCGTCCTTCGGCACGGTAAGCGGCTCCCATCGCCGTGGACATACAGTGGCAGTCGATTAGCGTTGCCATAATGCCGCCGTTCATAATGCCTTTCCAGCCGTTAAACTCTGGCTTTGATTGCCAGCGGCACACACACTCCTCGCCTTCCCAGCGGCTTTCGATTTGAAGGCCAAGCGGGTTGTCCGTCCCACAGCCAAAGCAAACGTGATCACCGGGCATAAACTGCTGCAAAAAATTGGTCTCTTTCATCGTACTTTTAAAGTAAAGCTAAAAAAAGCTCGTTAAACTTTAATATATTAGCGGATATTTTGTAGTTATTAGCACTCAATTACAAACCTTAAAATTACTCCTGTGATGAAAAACATTCTTTTTGTATTCTTTGCTTTTGCTCTGGCAGCTACTGCGTCCGCTCAAGACATTCATTTTGGTCTCAAAGGAGGATTAAATCTTGCTAACTTTTCCACAGATCTCGAAGATCAGATGGCCGTCGGGTTTCATGGTGGCTTATTCTTGTCCGTAGGCACGGAAAAAATCGGGGTACGTCCTGAGCTATTGTATTCTACTAAAGGTGCTGAAACTTCAATCAACTTTACCTCGCCAACAAGCGCAGACCTTCTTGAAATCAACAACGAAACGACATTAAGCTACATTGACGTACCTATCTTGCTTGAATACAAACCTATTCCTTTTCTGCAACTGCATGCGGGTCCGCAATTTTCTCTGTTGCTCAATGAGACCAATAAAGCATCTTTAACTTCAGGGGCAACATCCTTGAACTTGAGTACATTCACGAACAGTATTGATTATGAAAGCCTTGATGTGGGGCTTGTCGTCGGTGCGGGTGTAGGGATCGCTTTTCTTGACGCAGGCGTTCGTTATACGTTTGGTGTAGCAAAAGTTTCTGAATTTCAGGCAATAGACAATGCGGGTGATCTCCAAGATTTTGAGCTTAGAAACAACGTATTTCAAATTTATGTAGGATACAGATTTAAATAAACTTGCGTATCTTGCTATCACGAAAAGCAAAAAAAACTACTTCGAGCTTGGCACTTGGAGTAGGTTCTTGTCTTGTGTTACGCTTCTTCAAAATATTGATTTGTAAGAGCCATGCCTCCGTCCTACCTTTGCCCCAATGAAAAAACTAAAGTTTCTCAAAGGCTTAGTAACGCTGACTTGCGGGTTGGTAGGCTTAGCAACTATTTTGTGGTTTGCTGTCCCCGACTTCTTACATCCACATACCTTTTTTGTGATTGCTTTTTGTGCAGGGCTAACATTCTTGACTTTTTTACTTACGACGCGACACGTTGGGACGAAAGACTTTCCCAACGCGGTTTTGGGGGCAACGGCTCTTCGCCTTTTTGCCTCCGCTACTGCCTTGGTGATCTACCTGTATAATATGCCCGATGACCGCGTTCGGTTCATTATAACCTTCTTCGTAGTATATTTTCTTTTTGTAGGGTTTGAAATCCGAGTGTTGTTACATACCTTGCGCCGTAGAAAATGACAAGTCTTTAAGGAATAGACGAATGCGACTACCCAAGCTACTGACAATCATTACGTTACTTTTAGTCTTAATTGCTGGAGTAGCGTTTGCCGAAGGCGGACACAACGAGGAAAAGGGATTCGATATGAAAGAAATGATCGGACACCACGTTATGGACGCGCATGAGTGGGAATTTTTTAAGATTGGTG
>CAZNAK010000422.1:0-2875 GCA_964570645.1 uncultured Cytophagales bacterium
AGCCCCGTACGAAATGGCCGTAATCCATACCAAAAAGTGGACTGGTGGGAGCGATGAAGTCAGGGTGATACACGATCTTGACACGATCTTCGGGTCGGTTAATGAGGCTCGACGAACGCAGAAAGTGCAGCACGTCGTCATCATAATTATTCCGAAGCTGATGCGTAACGATGGAGGGTAAACGCTCGGAGTTCCAAGACTGCAAGGTACGACGCAGGCGGAGCTTCCAATACTCGTCCACAAGGTCGTTTAGGTTGGGCAGAACCTGATTTTCCCCCGAAGCAACCGCATGAAAAAGGCGGCGTTTGATTTGTGTGGCAATCTCATCGCAGTTTTGTCGAATTTCTTCCATTACAGCGCGAGACTCAAGTACGTGCGACAAGATGTTGTCGTAGCTTTGCTTTGTGATAATAAACATGACTACCGTTACGTCGGAGTTACTCTGACGCAGGCGATAGTTCAGGCGTGCTAAGGCTTCCAGTGTCAGGTCGTAGCCTTTGTTTCGGTACTCATACCTTCCTGAGGTAAAAAAATAAAGCGTTTTTTCGAGGTTAAATTTGTAGCTCTGAAAAAAGTGCCCCATCACAAACTGATGAATTTTTTCTTTGTACTCCATATGCAAGTTCTGAAACTCGTGGAGTGCTGTAAAGCGGTCAATGTTTAATCCGTTAGGTAAAACCACATCTACTTTTTTTCCCAACAGATACTCGCATTCTTTTGCGGTCACCTCGCTTACGGTCGTGAAGACGTGCGTACCGTGGGCGGCAGCTCTTTCGATTTCTACCTGACAGTCAATTCCGAAGCGTTTCGACTCGGCTCGCCAGTCATAGTACGGCATGGCATCATAAAAATTATCGTCATTCATGGCCAGATACCGTCCGAGCGAGGTAGCATGAGTCGTAAAAACCGTTTTGATGGGCAGTTGCTGCTTGCGGAGGTCGGGTAAAGCCGTACTTCCTAGCCACTCATGGAAGTGTGCAATGGCATTGGTACTTGGATCGATCACCTCTGAAAAATGTTCAAAAAAGATCCGGGTCATCTCCCCAAAAGCAATTACGCTGTCGGTCAGTTCATAATGGCTCGGCGAGCTGATTCGATGCCGCTCCCAAA
This sequence comes from uncultured Cytophagales bacterium, assembly GCA_964570645.1. GTDB lineage: Bacteria > Bacteroidota > Bacteroidia > Cytophagales > Bernardetiaceae > DAISIL01. The sequence continues at coordinate 1,111 of CAZNAK010000422.1, forward strand.
GCCTAGCTTTAATTTCGGGTAATTTGGGAGCAATTTTGTCCAGACCAAACAAGACAACCTGCGGACTACCTGGGATGAGCCAGTTTCCGAAATGAACTTCGTAACCGTTCTCACGCATCCGTGCCGCTGCAAGGGCAAAGGAGTTATTGGTCTGGGTGGTAGGTTCAAAAATTGCCGATACTTGTCTGTGAACGTACGGTCCAACCAGACAGTAGTCATTTCCCCAGTTTTTGACGATAGATGGAGCTTTTGTTCGGATGACGGTATGGATGCCACCAATTTGGTTACAGACCTCCCAAGCCACTTCGAGCAATAAAGCGTTACTGTTTTTAGGATTCATGGAGACAAAATATCAAAAATTACCTTACCGAAATAGCTTTTTTATTGTCTTTTGTAATGCTCATACTGTTTGACCAAACGAAAGATCGCTTTCTGTGCGTTCAGGTCAGGAAAGAAATGATACATCTCTTCGTGTGCGTCATAGTCAAGAAAGAGCGCAAGCTCCAGATGACTAACAGCCTCTTTGTAGTAGCCTGCCAGCATCAGAAATGCCACCAAACGGTACATGACTTTGGTGTTTTCGGGAAACTCTTCCAAGGCATCCCGCAATAAGTTAGCCGCCTCTTCGTACTGCCCCTGTTCATAGAGTAGTAGTGCCCAATCGAGCCAGGCGTATGGGTTTTCAGCGTTCAGGCGCACGGCTTCCTCGTAGGCTTCAATACTTGAGACAATGTTTCCCACATGATATTCCGCTTTACCTTTGGCGATCAAATAATCGGTTGTTTTACCATCCAGATTAACGGCTTTTCCAAAGTAGTGTGCAGCCTCGTACCATCGCTCTTGCAAGGCTAAACAACACCCGATACCATACCAAGCGGGCGCGTGCTCTTTTTCGGTTTTGGTCGCTTTGAGGTAATAATCAAGAGCTTCGTCAAGGCGTTCCAATCGTTCTAGGCTTGCGCCAAGGTGACAGAGCATATCAGCCGAAATACGACCTTTTTTTCCTTGAATCGCTTTCAGGTAGGATTCGTAAGCTTTTTGGAAGTTTTCGATGTTCATGTAGGCATGTCCCAGCCAAAAATATGCGCGCTGGTTGCCGTCGATCAAAGCTGCGTACTCAAATGCTTGTAAGGACTTGTTGTGTTCTCCGAGTTTGTGATGGATTCGTCCGAGTTCAAACCAAGCCGTGTAGAGGTAAGGGTCTTCGTCAATTGCTTCCTCGTAAAAGGGAATTGCTTTTTCGAGTTCTTCAAAATGTTCCAGACAAAAGGTCAATTCTTGTAAGGCATCTTCGTTTTTGGCATTCAGTCGGAGGGCTTTTTCGTAAGCGGTGATAGCGGTACGATATTCATGTAAGTTCTGATATGCCATGCCCATTTGGCAGTAAATGTCGTCAGATTCCTTCACTGAAAGGGCCAGAACTTCTTCTAAGGCTCCGATAGCAGCCCGAAACTTTTCAGCATCGGCAAAAACGTGTGCTTTTGCTAGCGCGATCTCAGGGTCATAGGGCTGAAGCTCAGAGGCTCTTTGTATTGTATCCTCAGCAGCATCAAGCTTTCCCAAGTAAGATAACACACGTGCCTTATCCGCCAGTACGATAGCCGAGTACGAATACATTTCCAGCATCATCTGACAGAGTTTTAGGGCTTTGTCATACGCCGTATTTTCTAAGTAATGATCCAAGACTTGCTCATAAACTTCTAAGTCCAAGAACAGCGTTTTGCCGTGTTCGAGGGCTTCTTCAAATCGGTTAATGGCAAAATCT
>CAZNAK010000423.1:0-2869 GCA_964570645.1 uncultured Cytophagales bacterium
GTGGGACGCTTGTGCTTTATGCGTGTTTATTCGGGTGCGCTAGACTCCGGCTCTTATGTGTTTAACAGTCGTACAGGTAAGAAAGAACGTATTTCTCGTCTTTTGCAGATGCACTCTAACAAGCAGCAGCAGATACCTCGTGTAGAAGCAGGGGATATTTGTGCGGGTGTGGGCTTTAAGGATATTAAAACAGGCGATACACTTTCTGAGGAAGATAACCCTGTGATCTTGGAAGAGATGACCTTCCCAGAGCCAGTCATCGGGTACGCGATTGAGCCTAAAAAGCAAGCCGACCAAGATAAATTGGGTATGGCAATCGCGAAGCTTATTGAAGAAGACCCTACGCTTAAAGTCAACACAGACGAAGAGTCAGGACAGACGATTATTCGTGGTATGGGTGAGCTTCACCTAGAGATTATCATTGATCGCCTCAAGCGTGAGTTTAAGGTGGAGATCAATCAGGGTGCGCCACAAGTAAACTACAAGGAAACACTTACCAAGCCCATTGTACACCGCGAAACGTACAAGAAGCAGTCGGGTGGTAAAGGTAAGTTTGCCGATATTCAGTTTGAATTGATGCCTCCAGAAGAAGGACAAGAAGAGGCAATGGTCTTTATTGACGAGATCAAAGGTGGTTCTATTCCTAAGGAATTTATTCCTGCTGTGAAGAAAGGATTTGAGGACTCAATGAAAAATGGTGTTCTGGCTGGTTTCGAGATTGAGCAAATGCAGGTACGTTTGTTTGATGGCTCTTTCCATGCCGTTGACTCCGATTCACTTTCATTTGAATTGGCAGCCCGTATGGGATTTAAAACAGCGGGTCGTCAGGCGGGTGCAAAACTTCTTGAGCCAATCATGGCGGTTGAAGTGGTTTGTCCAGATGAATCTACTGGTCCTGTAATTGGTGATATGAACCGTCGCCGCGGGATGCCAAAAGGTCAGGAAGCACGCGCAGGTGGTGTAATTATCAAAGCCGACGTTCCCTTGTCGGAACTATTTGGTTATGTAACAGACCTTCGCACGATTACTTCAGGACGTGGTTCTGCAACACTTACGTTCTCTCATTACGCGCCTGTGCCCGAAAACATCGCGCAGGAGGTAATCAAAGAACGATCAAAATAGATTTCTTCTGCTCTTGGAGGGGCTTTAAAAGTGAAGTAACTCCAAGGGCTTTCAAAATTTTGTTTTTAGAGAAAAATCATGACGCAAAAAATTCGCATTAAGCTTAAATCTTATGATCATAATTTGGTCGATAAGTCTGCCGATAAGATCGTGAAGGCAGTAAAAAATACAGGAGCTGTGGTTAGCGGACCAATTCCTTTGCCAACAAATAAGGAAATCTTTACGGTACTTCGTTCTCCACACGTCAATAAAAAGTCACGTGAGCAGTTTCAGCTTTGTACCTACAAGCGTTTGTTGGACATCTATTCGACAAGTCCAAAAACGGTAGATGCTTTGATGAAGCTCGAACTTCCTAGTGGTGTAGATGTAGAGATTAAAGTGTAGCTTTTTGCGTTTTGAAAGATTGATAAGCCTGCGGTTTCAAGTACCGTAGGCTTTTTTGTCTTTACGACCGACCGTATTGTGGCTGAAGCCACTGAAAATATCCACAAGAACAACTTAGGCAACCCTGAGCTTATTGGAAAAGGTCATATTTGATGAAAAAGCTTAACTTACTATTACTTTTGCTTTCGCTTCTCTCTTTTTCCCTACAAGCACAGGACACGCAGCGGATGCGGCAGAATCTTGAAAAGCTCGGTGCTAAGGAATTTCTGGGGCGGGGTTACGTAGAAGAGGGAGACCGAAAAGCAGCTAACTGGATCGCAGGACAATTTGAAAGCTTTGGGCTTTCTGTCTTTGATAGGGACTTTATTCAGAGGTTTACCCTTCCTGTGGTTGCCTTTCCTGAGACCCCTCGGCTTGCTTTTGATGGAAAGTCACTTGAAGCAGGACTAGATTTTTTTCCTGATCCTGCATCGGACTCAGGCTTCATGCTGAGTTCTCTTCCGTTCCATCCATCTAAGTTTTGAATCGCAGAACGAAGCAAACGTTGAAGGCTTTCTTCTTCAAAGGTGGTGAGGTTTATGGTGGCAGAGAGCCAGCGATCAAGACGCTCCGACCCCTCTCGTACTCTTCGTGTGAGACCGAATGTTTTAATAAGTAAAGGCTCTGCCCAATTCTGTATTTCTTGACTTCGCATACATCTAAAATACTAAATTTGTTTCAAAGGCTTACTCACACACTTTCAGAAATCTCCCTCCTTACCTGCTCCACCTTATCCAACACCCAGACGACTTGCTCCTCAAAGCTGGTCTCTGAGGTATTCAAGATAATTGCGTCCGCTGCTTTTTTCAGCGGGCTATCTTCGCGAGTGGTGTCAATGTGATCCCGTTTTTTGAGGTTTTCGCGAATACTTTCTTTTGAAACCTTCTGACCACGCTCAGCGAGTTGAGCTTTACGACGAACGACTCTTGCCCCCATGTCAGCTTCCAAAAAAATCTTAAGCTCCGCATCAGGAAAAACCACTGTTCCGATATCTCGACCTTCGGCAACGATACTTTTTTCTTCTCCGATCCGTTGTTGTTGTGCGACCAAAAATCGTCGTACTTCTGATACAGTACTCACTTGGCTCACCTTTTGGGAAACTTTCATTCCACGAATTTCTTGAGATACATTCTCTCCATTCAAAAAGATTGGGCTTTTTCCCGTTTCTGGATTAGGTTCAAAATGAAGCCTAATTGCGCCGAGCCCTTGCTGAATATCAAGTGAGTTGTTCCAATCTAATCCATGCCGCAGAAAATAAAGCGTGACGGCGCGGTACATTGCTCCTGTATCAAGATAGCTGTAATTGAGGCGTTTGGCGACTTCG
>CAZNAK010000424.1:0-2858 GCA_964570645.1 uncultured Cytophagales bacterium
TGACACCTTACCCGTTTGGCCTTGCCCCCGGACCACGCTTTCGGTTCGAGCAATATCTGGATGCACTCGAAGAAAACGGGTTCTCCTATCGTTTCTTTCCTTTTTTGAACGAACACGCCTACCGAAACCTCTACAAGAGCTTCGGAATCGGACAAAAGGTCTTCCATACCCTAAAGGGCTATTTGTGGAGAGTCTGCCAGCTTTTTTTTGTCCTCTGGCGATACGACTTCATCTTTGTTTACCGCGAGGCAACGCCTTTTGGATTTCCTTTCGTGGAGTGGTGGATCACTAAAGTATGGCAAAAAAAGCTGATCTATGACTTTGATGATGCCATTTGGATTCCCGCTACATCGGCTCAAAACCGCTGGGTGGCTGCCTTAAAAGCCGCCTACAAAGTACCGCTGATTTGTCGTTGGGCGCATCGGGTAAGTGTAGGGAATGCCTACCTTGCAGAGCATGCACGCGCGTTTAGGAAAGAAGCCAAAAACGCTCAAGCCGTGCGACTAAACCCCACAACATTAGAAACAACGCATTGGCATAACCACCTCAAAAATCACGAAGATACACCGATCACGATTGGCTGGACTGGCACGCACTCCACTTTGCCTTACCTTGATCCACTTATCCCTGTTTTGGAACAGCTCGAAGCGGAGTTCTCTTTTTCCTTTCGAGTCATCTGTAACCAAAAACCACGGTTTTCACTGCGTTCGCTGGAGTTCATTCCTTGGAACAAAGAAACCGAAATAGAGGACTTACTTGCACTTCACATCGGCATTATGCCGTTGACAGACGACCGCTGGGCAAAAGGAAAATGTGGTTTTAAGGCACTGCAATACATGGCACTCGGAATACCGCCCGTTGCCTCGCCCGTAGGCGTTAACACTGCAATTATTCAGACTGGTCAAAACGGCTTTCTGGCCCATAGACCAGAAGAGTGGAAGACCGCCCTACGTCAGTTACTTAAAGATGATACCTTACGAAAATCTTTAGGTGAAAAAGGACGAAAGACGGTCGTAGAAAACTACTCCGTTCAAAGCAATCAGGAAAACTTTTTAGAGCTTTTCAACTAACTATCAGTTCAAAAAAAAGAACTTATGCCACAACTTTTTATACTCATCCTTGGAGGAGTGGGAGGGGCAATCACTACCTTCTTTTTACAAAAAAATGGACTCTCCGTCGTGATTTCCTCCTGTTTGGTCGGGTTGGCTGGTGCTTTGTTGGGCAAACTGACGGATTCTTCGCATGTGTCCTTAATTATTTTTGCGGGATCGTTTGTGGGAATGGCCAGTAGCTCCTTCGGGACACTTCCGCTAATGATTTTAGGGGGTATAGCTGCGGGAGTTATTTATCACTTTTCACTCAACATTTTTACGGGCTTTGGAGGGCGTTTGGGGACAATCGCTTTTATCAGTACGGTTCTTTCGTATTATTTACTGCTGGTGGTAAAGCGTTTTTTGGGATAAGGTTTACAGCCTCACTTTCTTCCGTAAAAAAATCGTATTGTCCAGTCGTATCACGTCGTAAGTATCGTTGTATGAGCTTTTCGTCCTTTGATACTAACACATCGACTTGAAGTGTTTCCAAGGCAGTGTAAAGCCGTAGTTTTTCGCCTTGGTCTTTCCGAAATGTGGAAGGCGATCCCACTTCAAAAATTACCAGCGGGTTAGTGAGGTGATCCTTTTCGTTGAAGGCAGCAGGACGTTGAGCGATCACCGTACCGGGAACACGATAGTTTTCTGGAGCAACAAACAAGTGAACACCGTCTGGAAAAACACGATATGGTAGTTGATTGGACTTAAGCGCATCACGAAGAAGAAAGTATAAATTACCAACGATCGTCACATGATTTGAACTCGCCCTAGGAATCAGATTTTGTAGGGTTTCAAGGTGCGAAGCTTCAAGGATTGCCTCGACAGTCTCAAACTCAAAAGGTGAGGAGTCGTGTGTTGGAATGAGGATACCTCCCTGATATTCCAGCAAATGTGAACGCAACCCTAGTTTCTCTAGGTGGGCTAAAAGAGTAAAAACTGTTCCTTACTAACTGACTTTGAAAGTAGCGTTTCTATGTCTTATGAAGATAGTGAAAATTAAGAAGAAACCACCTCCTCAATCTGGCTCAAAAAAAGCGACACTGCCGCCCACCCACGTTTTATCTTTGTTGTATTTCACACCAATCAAATCTCCCTGACTAAGGCGAGCAATGTTGTAAACAGGTTCGGGACGCTCCAGACCGTCTTCCCAGAAGTAAACAAGGCGAATTTCGGTTTTGACCAGGTTACCGTCCACGGTACGGATCAAGGGTGCGTAAGTAATTTTACGTTGGAGCATCCAGTTGTCATAATCAGCCTGAGGGATAGCCTCAAGGTCTTGCGGCGTAACGTGAAACACCACACCAGCACTCGAAAATGAAAATAGCGGTTTGAGTACGTAGTTTTCTAAGTCTGTCGGAAACTCATCAAACTCTGAGAGTAAGCGGCACTCAGGATTGTACCTACTCTTAATGAAAGGCATACAGTACTTACTGATTTTCATGAACCAGTTCGGGTGCCCACACCATTCCACATCCACATCTTCAGTCAGATTAAAAGCATACGGGAGGTCATCTTGGCGATGAAGATCGTCGAGGATCACACGATTAAAAATCCGCTTGATCCGAATGCGTTCTCCATTGTAGCGATAAAAAAGCTGCCTTCCCTGACGTTCTACTCGGGATATACATACCGTTTTGATACCAAAGTAACGCTCTGTGGCCCAGAAGTCAATGTTGGTATGCTGCATTTCGGGCTTAGTTTCGAGTAAAACGACATTTTTGGGATGATGCCCATTGAGGAGCATTTTTTTTGTCCGCTCAATGTAAC
>CAZNAK010000425.1:0-2857 GCA_964570645.1 uncultured Cytophagales bacterium
AGCATCAAACTTGATCGCCGTGATGCCTAATGTATAACTCAGACAAATTACACCAGATTGCGTATCCTCAAAGTCAAAGCAGAAAAGGTGCGTCAGTGGCTCATCCGTTACGGTAGTTTGTAGCAACTCAGGGCGTTCTTTCCAGAAGGCTGTTTTGGTACGTACCGCGATACGTCCTCCGGGGATCATGTACATATTTCGGATAGCGTTCCAGACTTCCTCTGAGAAAGTGGCGCGATTCACCTTAATACTCATTTCAAGGTTTCGAGGGGTACAGGTCGAAATGACTGCATCGTATTTATCTAAATTCCCATCTGCGTCGGTCAGGTAGATTCCCTCAGATGTAGTTTCTATTTCGACTACACCCGCACGCGGTTTGTCGTAGTTCAAATCTTTTACCGAGGTTTTACCCCAATGCAAACACTCGGCAGGCGTGTCCCAGAAGCAAAGAGGAATCTGGTCAATCCCACCAACAATCTGCTCGACCTCACCCCACCAGCCCGAGCTGACCACCCTAAGTGGCTCGACAAAGCTTACCTGATGATAAAATGGGCCAAACGGCGCACCTCCTGCACCAATAGATCCAAACTGATCAATGGTTTCTTTTGGCCAGTTGTTCTCGTACAAAACCTGAAAAATACTTTTATGCTGATAGGCATCCACAAGTTTTGTCCACTCCTCAGAATATTTAACAGGGTCGTCTTTGGCGGCAAATAAAGGTGCGGTAACTTCTTTCATGAGTGTGTCCCAACGATCCGCAACGGGTTGAATTTCGGGCGGAAGCTCACTTCCTGCGGGCACGTCGTAACGCTTTTGATCAAAATAAATAGTCGTAGGCACTTTGAGTGGCGAGGGAAAGGGAATCAACTTTAACCCAAACCGCTCCATGTAGTCATGTACCAACGGATGGTAGCCTTTCGGGATTCGCATAGCTCCGATTTCGGCATAAGCCTTTGGATCTTTCTCAAAGCGATGGGTATAAGTACGTCCACCAATTCGGTTTGAAGCCTCATAAATCACAGGGCGCAGACCTAATTGCATCAGCTCATAGGCTGCACAAAGTCCTGCACAACCTGCTCCGATAATTGCTACCTCTTTTCCATAGCTTTTGGGGTCAAGCTCTAGTAGTCCCTTTTCACGAATCAGGTGAAGATAATCAAAGGGAGCCTCAGGAAATGTACGCGGGTTGTACGTTTTGGTATCAAAGATCGCATCTATATCACGGATTGCACCATGTTTTTTATACTCCTCTATGTGTTGGGCTTTCATAATTCAAAAGTAGAAGAATCCTGAAAATTTTACTAATTATAAGTAGGGGTTACTCATAAAAACTATGAATAAGGGCTGTGTCTGACAGCTAGATCCTCGAACAAATATACTTTTTTAAAGTATAATATAGCATAGCAAGTAAAAATTTGTACCTTTGATTTTCCCAAAAGTTCATCCTCCCTAGTGGCATGATTCCTGAAAATAAGTACGGTTATCTAATATGAAGCACCTAAAGGCAGTGTTAAACTGCTAAAAGTTCAGGCCCGTCAGGCTATAATTATAATTTTTTCATTATGCACCCTACCCAAATGGAGTACAATAGCAGCCGAGAACTGCTAGATTTACGCGAGTACGGACGAAACGTTCATAAACTAGCCGCGTATGTGGCACAAATCGAAGACCGCGACCAGCGAAGTGAAGCGGCACGGGTCTTGGTACGTTTGATGCGTCAACTTAACCCGACGACCTCAAATAATGAGGAATCGACCCAACGAGTTTGGGATCATCTGCATCAGATGACCGACTTTGAGCTAGATGTGGATAGTGACTTTCCGAAACCAGAGCCTGAAATGCTCAATAAAAAGCCTCAGCGACTCGATCCTACGCGTTCAAAATTAGTTTTTCGTCACTACGGTCGTAACCTAGAGTTACTGATCAAGCGTGCCGTAGAGCTTGAAGAAGACAGTGAAGAGCGAATCAGCGCGATTGCCTACATCGGACGGCTTATCAAAACCTTTTATAGCAAACACAAAAAGGATAGTTTGACGGACGCTTCTATTTTGAAAGATATTCATCGTCTTTCGGGTGGAAAAATTGACTTTCCCGTCGAGAAAGCGACTGAACTTCGCTTGTTTGATGTACCGAGCAACAATGAACGCGATAACTCAAACAATAAAAATAACAATCGCCGACGTGGACGCGGCCGCCGCCGACGAAGATAGTTTGATGCGTCTGTGCGTTTCCTAAAGCCTTATAGGTTTGATTGATCGCCTATGCCCAAGTCAATTAATATCTCAGAATATCTGTACGATTTGCCTCCCTCGCGGATCGCTAAGTTTCCGCTTGCCGAACGCGACCAATCTAAGTTGCTGGTTTTTCGGGAAGGGCAAATCCAGCATCGGCAGTTTTTTGAGTTACCTGATCTCCTCGACGACTCGTGGACACTGTTCTTTAACAACACAAAAGTCTTACCTGCACGTTTGCCCCTGAAAAAGCCGACAGGCGCAGCGATTGAAGTCTTTTTGTTAGAGCCGCTCCTGCCCTCCGTTGACCCCGTAGAAACTCTGGCAGCAGGAAGCCCCTCAACTTGGGAGGCAATGATTGGTAATGCTCGGAAGTTTAAGGTCGATACGTCGCTCAAACAGAAGCTCACACTGGAAAACGGAGCGGAGGTAAAGCTGGAGGTGATACGAAAGGAAAATGTAAGCAGGAGTCAACAGCTTGTAGAACTACACTGGCAACCTGAGCAAATCTCTTTAGCTGAAGTATTGGAAGCCGTAGGACAGATTCCGCTGCCTCCCTACATAGAGCGCAAAGCTTGCACGGAGGCTCTCTCAAGAGATTCCTAATGCCATCTATCTCAATCAAT
>CAZNAK010000426.1:0-2855 GCA_964570645.1 uncultured Cytophagales bacterium
GGGGTGGGGGGGGGGGGTCAATATTTACCTAACTATTCGTAGCTTTGAAGCAATCATGCCTAACCCTTATTTTGCTTTCAAGCAGTTTCGAGTTGATTTCTGTCCTGATGTTACCCGCCTCGGGACTGATGCCTGCTTTTTGGGTGCTTACGCCAAGGCAGAGCAGCCAAAACGTATTTTAGATATAGGCACAGGAACGGGTGTTATTGCGCTAATGTTAGCACAGCGTTTCCCTGAGACAAAAATTACAGCACTTGACGCTTATGAGGCGGCGGCGAATTGTGCTGAACAGAACTTTTTGCGGAGCCCGTTTTCGGCGCGACTCAAAAGTATGCACGCTATTTTTCAGGAGTTTGAATCGTTAGAACTTTTTGACCTGATTGCCTGTAATCCTCCTTTTTTTCAAAACGCTTTTCCCGCGCCTCAAGCCGCACGGCACTTAGCTCGGCATAACGATAAGCTTTCGGATGATGACTTGCTTTCGGGAGTACAAAAGCTGCTCACTGAAACGGGTAGCTTTTGGGTGATTTTGCCGTTTGATCGCCGCATTTCCTTTCTGGGAGTCGCAAAAAAATACAATTTTTTCCTTCGTGAAGAAGTCCGTTTACACGATCGCCCTCCACATCCTCCCAAACGCGTTCTGCTCGAGCTTCGGAAGCAAGATAGCGTGATGCGTAAAACGGTACTTTGGTGGCTCAAAGCGGAAGCAGATCAATATAATAAATCCACTAAACAGCTTTGGCAGGATTTTTACCTTAATTTGTGAGAAATAAAGTACATGTCATGGCTAAGCACAAATACATTACAGAACGCGAATTTCTATCCTCCCCCCGCCAACTCTTTCCGTATCTCTCGACACCTGTCGGGCTTTCAGAGTGGTTTGCAGACCGGGTGGAGGCCCTCGAGAAGAAGACCTTAAATATTTTTTGGGATAATGCTCCACACCGTACCAAGATTATTGCACAGCGAGCCAACCAGATGATTCGTTTTCAGTTTGAGCCAGTACAGGAAGGTGAGCCTCCTTCCTATTTAGAGTTCCGTTTGACGTACAACGACTTTACAGAATCGACATTTTTGACAATTACAGATTTCTCGGAGATGCAAGATGAGGACGAACTTAACGCCTTGTGGACGAACCTTGTCGATGACCTCAAAGATTTATTAGGGGAAGCGCAGACTTAAGCCTGATCCTCTTTACGATGAAGGACTTCTTGCCCAATAGGGCATTGAAGGCACTGCCGTTTTTGACAGAACGAGTTTTTTAGCTCCAAAGCGGCTTGCGTGTTCCCTGCATGATTGAGCGGTACGTCCAGGTCTTCCCAAAGACGAAGAATACTATTTTTTTCGGGTTTCATCGCCTCCAAAAAAGCCCTTGCCTTTTCTTTTTCCTTCGTGCGTCCTTGCCGCTCTCCGTATGCCCAAAGCGTTGGAATGAGTGCGTTAATTAGAATATTCTCTCTCGTAGCTCGCCCCATCTGAGGAAAGGGGGTAAAGTATCCTTTCCAGAACTCTGGTACTTTTACCTCAAACAACGAAAGCACATCTTTGATCTTTTTCGTCTCCAACAAAGTCGAAAACAGTAGCTGCTGCTGCTGCATCAAACTTCCAAATTGCAGTATGCGTACCAGAGGCGCGTTCTGGGGGCGTACCCTTGAAAACTTCCACTGTGATCGGTATCCGCGAGTGTGCTGAAGTTGGTATTTCTGAGATAAAAAATTGTATTCTCGCTTTAGCTCTTGTCCGTAGGGGTCATCCAACAGATCATCAAGTAAACCGCTCTGTCCGAGTAGTAAAGCCTCTAGGTGTTTATTATTTGTTCGATGTTTTTGTAAGACCTTTAGCGGTAATCCTTTGGCTAGCGAAAGAAACGCCGTTGCATTGGTCTTGAAACCATAACTTTTAGCCAGTATCTGGTAAAATGTTTCCTCCCAGTTGCCTTTATTTCCCTCAAGAAGCTCCAGTACTTCGGCAGATTTTTTATTGAGGCGATGCTTTAGGGTAAACTCGAGTGCTGCTGCTTTAGTTTTGAGACTTACCGATGCAAAATAAGGTGCACACGGAATGGCGGCCGAGGTATTGAGGAACTCTTCGTAACGCAACATCATCCGCTTAGGAATGCGCCCTGCGAGTTCTAGGGTAGGCATTAGTGTTCCGTCTTCTCGTCGCACGACCTGATCGGCTTTCCAGACAACGTGCAGAATAACTGCATTGTAATTTGGGTCTTTGTGATGCCCGTGCGCTTCCCATTCTGAGGCTTTATGATGAATTTCGACGTTACCAAACCACTCTTGCGTTCCGACTCGTAGTCGTGCTGCCTCAAAGTCTGCCCCTGCATTGTGGTTGTGCGTTCCGACCGAGAATAGCGTAAGGGTTTCTCCCGCTGTTGTCCGAAGCTCTTTACTGACAAAGGCTTGCGCTTTCCAGACAAAATGCAAAAAGTCTTCGGGAAGGCTCAAATGATCCATGTGCTGGTGAGTAGGTGAGTATTGACCCGACAAAGTTCTTCAAAATTTGGCAAAAGTGTGTCGATTCCAACCGTTCGTAGGCGAGGGTCGTGTTTATCGAAGGGGCAGGGGACTTTTGACTCATGGAGAAGGTTCCAATGCGGGATAGAGCTACTGTAAAAAATCTGGGTTACCTCGTCGGTTTCGCCCCAGTCGTGAAGCTTTTGGTTGATCTGCTCAAAGAAGTTAATCGTATTCCGCAGACGAATCCGTGACCCTAATCGGGACTTCCCCTTCTGGTTAAGATGTTTCATCTGCGACTTCCCTTGTTGCTGTCGTACCATATAGGTCGAAATGGCTTTATGAAGCGCGGGTTCACCGTGTTCAAAGTAGCCCAAAGCGGCTGCCCCC
>CAZNAK010000427.1:0-2853 GCA_964570645.1 uncultured Cytophagales bacterium
CTATTTTCCAACTTGCGGGCAAATAAGATTTGATATTAGTAACCTTGCTTCGGAACGACTTCAGACTCTGTGAACTAACCGCTCCACGCTCAGGATTTAAGACCGTAAAAAGCCTATCGAGCTCTCCGTCAAAGAGTAACGTCCCGTGACTAATCATCAGGTTTCGTCCGGCTCGTTGCGCCGTCCCCGAAATCTTTTTTCCCTCTACCAAAATATCGTTTCGGTAGTTTAGCTCGGCAGGAACGCCCTTCTCGTTTAAAGCGTTAATGACGGGGGCAGCAATCTCTTTCCAGTTTCCTATCAAAGCTGTATCGTGGGGTTGCAGAAAGCTATAATTAAGGTTTCCTTCGTCATGATAAACCGCCCCGCCACCCGAAATTCGTCGCTGTGTATTGATCCGGTGCTTACGCGCAAACCAAAAATCTACCTCCTCATAAAAGTTTTGATTACGCCCAAGCACCACCGAGGGGCTATTCTGATACAACAAAAAGTAAGATTGCTTCGCTTCAAGTGTTTTGGATAGGTGTTCCTCAAGTGCCAGATTTAAGGCAGCGTCGGTCAATCCACCATTATCAATAAAAATCACGTTTTTGCTGGCAACTTACCAAAATATTCGTACTTTTGTTGTCTCTTTTCAGAGGAAGAACGTTAGCTCAGTTGGTTTAGAGCGCTGCCTTGACAGGGCAGAGGTCGCTGGTTCGAATCCAGTACGTTCTACTACTTTACTCTATTAATTTACTGATTATCAGGAAGCTAAATTTCAAATAAAAAGATTAGGCTACGGAAATTATGACCTTTTCCATAGCCTTTTTTGTTCTTTCAGGTAAAGTTACTTCGGTAAGATCTTCAAAACCCGTCCTGGCTCTTCACAGGATAAACGTCGCTATCCAAAAATACCATTCCACAAGGCGCGATAGAGGGTACATAGTAATGAATAGGCTGTTCCATGCCCTCTTTTTCAGTCAAATCTGTGAACACCGTTCCGTTGTAGTTAATCCCGTATGAAATAACGGGCCAACCGTAGTTTTTACCCTTTTCGATGATGTTGATTTCGTCGCCGCCCTTCGGTCCGTGTTCGTGTTCCCAAACTTTACCTGCCTGTGGATGCAAGGCTATTCCTTGCGGATTTCGGTGTCCGAAGCTATAAATAGACTTGACCGCATCTTCCTGATCGACAAAAGGATTATCCACAGGAATGCTACCATCATCATTCAGACGATGAATTTTACCGTTGGTATTATCAAGTTTTTGCGGGAAGTCGCCCCGTTTTCCTCGGTCTCCGTTCGAGAAATACAACAAGCCATCGTTATCAAAGACCATCCGACAGCCAAAATGATAATCGGCATCTACGGCAGGCGTTCCTCGGTAGATTTGCTGAATATCTTGAAGCTGGTCGTCCTGAAGTTTTGCCCTGAGCAATCAACACGTTTGCCAACGGTTGTAGATTATCGGCATCGACTACTTTTCCTTTGAGGAGAACCTGCCCATCCAAGTTGAAATTTGAACCTAAAAGCGTAAATAGCGCAATGTAGAACTGAATAATTCTGAGAAAAGTGCTCATCCGTGTACAACTTCCGTTTGTGACTTAATGTCTATTCAATACAGTCTAATTTAAATCGCTTTAATAACCTCATCTAAAACCTTTGTAAGCTGCTATTTTATCTATGAGCAAATAACTGTTAGACCAACGGTAAATGGTATTGCGCAGATTTTTTTCATTATTCATTCTTAAATTTTTCCTGAAAAAGTAGCTTCTTTGTAACTTTCTATCATGAAAGTTTGGCTTTTTACTGCAACATTTTTTTTCTGTACGCTAGCATCCGTTTTTGCCCAAAGGAGGCTGGATCAAGAGCGCGCGGACTTTGAACAACTCATCGAAAATCTTTTTCAGATACAGTCCGAAGACCTCGACTACACCGATCTGTACGAGTCGTTATTTCAGTACTTCATACAACCGCTCAATCTCAATACCGTAGAACCCGCCGATCTATCCAATCTTTTTATTCTTTCGCCAGAACAAACGCGCGAGTTTTTCAAATACCGCCAGAATTATGGCAAGCTACTTTCGATTTACGAGCTGCAAGCTATCCCAACTTTTGACCCTGAGACCATTAACCGGCTCTTACCCTTCGTAAAGGTTTCCAACGAAAGTATTCAAAACGATACACGACCGCTTTTACAGCGCATTTTATCCGAAAAAAATACCTTTTTTATGCTGCGCCAAAGCCGCACGTTGCAGCGTAGGCGGGGCTATACGATTTCCGAAAACGATACGACTGCCTCGGGCGCACCACGAAGCCGCTACCTTGGTGATCCCAATCAGCTTTACTTTCGGTTTCGCACCTCCCATACAGGAGATTTTTCGATAGGGCTTACACTCGAAAAAGATGCGGGCGAACAGCTAGTCTGGGACCCCAATACCCGCAGGTTTGTCTCTGACTTTATCTCCGCCCATGCGGTTCTGTACAACAAAGGACGCTTTCAGTCGATTGCTGTCGGTGATTATCAGCTTCAGATAGGGCAGGGTTTGCTCCTGGCAGCAGGGTTTGGGGTCGGAAAAGGTGCAGAAACGATCAATACTGTACGCCGTAGCACATCGGGTATTCGTCCGTATTCATCCGTGCTAGAGGGTGGTTTTTTTAGGGGGACGGCAGCCACTTACAAAATCAATGATAAGATCGAGGCCACTGCCTTTTATTCCAACACCCGCCGCGATGCCAACATTAGTGTGTTAGAAGACTCCCTAAATGCGGAGCAAGAATTTAATGAGTTCATCAATGCCATTCAGATAACTGGCTTTCATCGCTCGGTAATCGCGCGACGCTGATGGGCTTGTAGAGCTCTCAAGCTCAT
>CAZNAK010000428.1:0-2844 GCA_964570645.1 uncultured Cytophagales bacterium
AGCGGATAGTTATTTTTCCTAAATTTAGCAAATTCCTAAAAATCCTAGTTGAACCCGTTTTCTACTTTGAAAGCCAAATATTCTACTAAATTTTCACATTTAGAAAGGTGAACTCATCCCCATCAGTTTGAATACCGATAATTATTGTCAGATATTTGCTTTTTAGGACTATGCAATATTTCTGTATTGTGTATCTAACCAAGAAACAATAATCACTTTATCCAATGAATAAGCAACTGATTTTTATTCTCCTTTTCTTTTTTGGAGCGATCTCCGCAACCTCTGCTCAAGCTCCTGAATGGGGCGATCAACCTACTCTTGCACAAGAAGCTTACGCGCGTCTTGTAGATTACGTGAATGCCGAGCAGTACAAAAAAGCCTATCCTGATGCGGCTTGGCTGACCGCCAACGCCCCAAAAGTGGGAAAAGACATGTACATAAAAGCAATTGACGTGTACGAAGAAATGGAAGATGCGGCCACTGATAAGAAGCTCCAGCAAGGTTACCAAGACACTATTTTGCTCCTCTACAAGCGTAGGATTAAATATAATTTTGGCAATGCGGATGATATGTATCGCCGGGCAGGGTACAAAGCGTACCCGTACTTAGTCAAGCGTGGAGGACAAGAGGATACACTTTTTACGTTTTATACGCGTGTCATCGAACTTAACGAAGTGGAAACGCCCCGTTCGCAGTTAACTTACTACATGGATGTCTCGGGGCGGATGTGGCGAAAAAATAAAATTACCAAAGAAGAGCTTTTTGAGGTGTATAACCGCGTACAGGGCTTGGCAGTAAAAAATATCAAAAGGTATCAGGAAGAAGGTGATGAGAAAAACGCAAACACATGGAAGACAAGGTGTGCAGAAAAACTTGATGAAATTCTGGTGGCTTATTTGAAAGATGAATTGGATTGCCAGACGGTAAAAGATGTCTTTGTCGCCAAAGCAAAAGCAGAACCCGAAAACCAGGAAGCCCTAAATAAAGCAATTGGCTGGATGAAAGAAGCAAAATGTATGGGTGATCAAGAGTTCTTGAATCTGCTTGTTAATAAATACGAGAAAGATAAGAATTGCGATATAGGCAAATCAGTAGCTAAGCTCTACATGGCAAACAAGGACTACACAAAAGCTGTAGAGTGGTACGAAAAAGTTTATGCCGAAGCTTGTTCTCCTGAAGAAGCCGCCGACCAAGGAGAGGTATTTTTGCAAATCGGCAGAATTAAATATTCTGAGGGTGGGTACAGCGAAGCGCGTAATTACGCACAAAAAGCAGCGGCTGCGGACGAAAGTGTTGCTTCAGAAGCTTACACGTTTATTGGCGATATGTACGCAGGAAGCTTTAAGGCTTGTGGGGAGGAAGCAGCTGTGAAAGCAAGTCCAATCAAACGACGCGGCGTATTCATGGCCGCTTATGATATGTACTCTCGTGCAGGAAACTCCGAAAAAATGGCGAAGATGAAAGAACAGTTCCCAACCAAAGGGCAAGTATTCAGTGATACAAGCATCAACGAAGGCGACATGCTCCGTGTGGGCTGTTGGATTCAAACGAATACTACCGTTCGTGTGCGGTAAAAGCGGATTTATTTTATCTAGCACAAGAACTGCATATTCTTGTGCTTTTTTATTTTGGCTAAGTTCAGCGCAGTCCGCTCATCTGAACGCTAAACTAAACCTTTTTCCCAAAAGATTATTTATCTTTGCAAGGACAGCATGAAAATAGGCAAGCAAATACTGGCACTTTTCCTCTCGTTCTGGCTATTAGTCAGCACGGTTGGCTATGCTGAGGTAAACTCCCCTTTGTGTTGTGCAGAGATGGAAAACGCCTGCTGCCCGATGAACGAAGACGGGACACCACCCGACTGCTGCCAAGTTGAAACGGATTATCACCACGAGGAAAACTCCAAAGCCACCGTTGCCCCGCTCAAGGTCACTTTTGGGGCTGTTCGTGCTTCTGTACCTACTTTTTTCTTCTCTAAGAGCCTCCTCTTTACTTCCAAAAGGCAAGAGTTAGCGGTAACATTCACCGGAGAAGACTTTATTCCTCTTCCCCCCCGATTGCACTTTGCATGGGTGCAATGTTGGCGATTGTAGCGTGATCTCACTTCCGCCGTTGTTGATCCAACGACCCCAAAATTATTTTAACCGCCGTTGTTGGTATCCTTACCAACAATCCAAAAACTATTACCATGCAAAAATTTATTTTTTGGCTTGGGCTGCTGTGCTGCGCGACAGTTATGCAAGCCCAGAACCTTACGGTCAAAGGTTTCGTTTTTGACCAAGCCGACAAAACGCCACTTGGCTTTGCTTCCGTGACCTGGCTAGGAACACTTATCGGAACAGTCACGCAAGACGATGGTTCCTTTTCTCTCAAGTACAATCCTGTTTTAGAGACCAATCAGTTGGTGGTTAGCTTTGTGGGCTACCAAAGTGATACGCTGACGATGAAAGTGGACGAACCCATGAAGATCTACCTTTCCCCCGAAGCCCTCGATGAAGTCGTGATTCGTTCTGGGCAGACGCTGGATACAGAGGTCATCCAAGGCGAGTTTATTTCCAAAACAGCACTCCGTAAAGCGGCCTGTTGTAACCTTTCGGAGAGCTTTGAAACCAACGCTTCCGTTGATGTGGGCTATACCGACGCGATTTCAGGAACAAAGCAAATCCGAATGCTGGGATTAGACGGTATCTACACCCAAATTCTTTCGGAAAGCCTGCCCGCCGTGCGTGGCTTAGCCATCCGAAATGGTTTGAACTTCGTTCCAGGGACGTGGATCACTTCCATTGACGTAAATAAAGGTGCAGGCTCAGTTGTGAACGGCTACGAGTCCGTGACAGGGCAAAT
>CAZNAK010000429.1:0-2843 GCA_964570645.1 uncultured Cytophagales bacterium
ATCTGGGACACGATTCGGCGAGCTAACTTTCTTCGACTTTACAAGGATATTCGGTTGCTTCCCTTGCAAGACTATGATCTTATCTTAAACGACTTTGAACCTGTCACGGCGTGGGCGTGTCGGCTACGCGGCGTAGAATCGGTAGCCTTAAGCCATCAGAGTGCAGTGATACACAAACGCTCGCCTAAACCTAAGCACTCCGACCTTTTGGGTGAGAAAATTCTAAAAAACTATGCGCCCGCTACCCATCATTTTGGATTTCATTTTAAAGAGTATGCCGAGGGAATTTGTACGCCTGTCATCCGTAACGAAATCCGTATTTTAACGCCGAGCTTACAAGGGCACTACGTAGTTTATCTACCTGCCGTAGGTGATGAAATACTTCAAACCGTGCTTTCGCAAGTGGAAGTACCTTGGCAGGTATTTTCTAAGCACACTAAGCGGTCGTACCGTCACAAAAATATCAATTTTCAGCCTGTCCAGAACGAAGCCTTCCTCAAAAGCCTTGAAAGTGCCACAGGGGTTTTGTGCGGGGCCGGTTTTGAAACTCCTGCTGAGGCAATGTTTTTGGGTAAAAAAGTTGCTGTGATTCCTATGACTAACCAGTATGAGCAACATTGTAATGCCGCTGCCCTTGCCCAAATGGATGTATCTGTGTTTTCGAGTTTTTCTAAAAAAATCATCTCAGAACTACGCGATTGGGTGGGTAGGCATTCTACTCTACGCGTTGACTATCCTGACAAAACGGAGGAAATTATCGCAGAAGTTGTAGAAAAACACGCACCGAGAAGTTAGGCTATACCTAGCTAAGCCAGGTGGCTGTGTGAAGGCGGGTACTTTTAATATTCTTTCGACTTACTAAACACACTACCAACAAAGTAGCTCGTAGCCTTCGGTTTCTCTTAATAGTACTTGAACCGCTGTTCCTTTTCCAGCTCCTGTTGATCCCCTCATCATGTACCACAGGCTTCTAGCCTGTGCAATGAAATCAGGCTAAAAGTCTGATCTACAGATGAATCAAAAAGGTACTATTTAGTAGCTGCGGTTTGTCAATCAAATTCTCAATAAATAGACTAACATTGATGAGTAAAAGGGGGCGATTACAGCAGGTCTTTCGCGTCCACTTCTTCGTCTCCTCCCTTGATGATGCCACGTTTGGAGTCGCGGACAAACGAAAGAATCAGGTCGCGTTCAGCGGTTTGCGGCATATTTTCTTCAATGTACGTTATGGCAGTTTTGGTATTCATACCGCGTTGATAAATAGTACGATAGATTTCCCGCACTTCATCAATGGTTTCTCTCGAAAAGCCGCGTCGTCGTAGTCCAACGGAATTCACACCAAAGTAATTCGTTGGGTTTCGGCCCGCCTGAACAAAGGGAGGAATATCTTTACGCGGCCTCGATCCTCCAGCTACAATAGCGTGTGCGCCAACACGTACAAACTGGTGTGCGGCACTCGTTCCGCCCATAATTGCGTAGTCACCCAAGACAACATGCCCACCCAACTGCACCGCATTAGCTACAATGCAATTATTACCAATAATGCAGTCGTGGGCTACGTGTACGTAAGCCATCAGCAATACATGGTCGCCCACACGGGTTTCGTAGCGGTCTTTCGTCCCCCGGTTGATTGTCACACATTCGCGGATAGTGGTGTTGTTACCAATGACGACTGTTGTTTTCTCGCCATCAAACTTCAAGTCCTGTGGTACGGCCGCGATTACCGCCCCTGAAAAAACCAGGCAGTTACTACCAATCCTTGCGCCGTCCATAATGGTCACGTTTGAGCCAATCCAGGTATTATCACCGATTTCTACGTCCGCCGCGATGCTTGTAAAGGGATCTATGGTAACGTTCTTTCCGACTTTTGCGTCGGGGTGAATGTCTGTGAGTGCGTGAATCATGGATTAGTTGTTTAAATCTTTACGGATAAGGCTTGCCGAGATCGTCGCTTCACAGACGAGCTTACCATTAGCATAAATATGTCCCTGAACTTTAGCAATACCACGTTTGATAGGCGCAATCATTTCGCAGCGAATCACGAGCGTATCTCCCGGCTGTACCATACGGCGGAATCGACATTTATCAATTCCCAGAAAGTAAGTCCAATAATTTTCGGGGTCTTCTACGGTATTCAGGATTAAAATTGCGCCCGTTTGTGCCATAGCTTCCACTTGCAGTACACCTGGCATCACGGGGTTACCCGGAAAATGACCGGGAAAGTAAGGCTCTCCAATGGTCACGTTTTTTACACCAATCACTTCTACACCCTCCAGGTAAACGATTTTATCAATTAGTCTGAAGGGAAAACGATGGGGCAGCACTTCCTCAATTTGGGAGGCATCTAAAACGGGGGGAACGGTGGGGTCGTACTTTGGGACTTTATTTCTGGCTGCCTTTTTCATGGCTGCTTTGAGCTTTTTGGCAAAAGCAACATTAGCACAATGTCCAGGTCGTGCAGCCAAAATCTGTGCTTTAAGAGGTCTGCCCACCAGCGCGAGATCGCCAATGACATCGAGCAGCTTATGTCGTGCGGGTTCGTTAGGGAAGCGCAGTGCGACGTTATTGAGATAGCCCGTTTCCTCGACCTTGACATCGGGCTTATTGAATATTTTACGGATATTCTGAAGCTCATCTTCTTCTAGCATCCGATCCACGATCACTACGGCACTGTCTGCATCTCCCCCCTGAATCAAGCCTTGGTTATATAAAGCAACTAGCTCATGGACAAAGCAAAACGTTCGGCAAGCGGAAATCTCATCGACGTACTGATCAAAATCGTTGAGCGAGGCATGCTGGTTTCCTAAGACGTTAGAATTGTAATCTACCATCACGGTCAGTCG
>CAZNAK010000430.1:0-1176 GCA_964570645.1 uncultured Cytophagales bacterium
TGAGTTTGTCCAAAAAGTACTGAATACCTACCCAGGTCGTGCGGGAAGAGCCTTGTATTCGTCACTTTCCATAAAATTCTAGTCCAAAACATAGCAGGCACAAGGTGAGTTTCTAGTTGATAATACGAAAACCTCAAAAAGTGTATAACCCTGACTTATTTTTCAAACAAAGTGAAATACCGTTAGTCTTATATGTTGCTATGAAAAACGTACCCGTCTTACTTAAGCCACTCACGAGCAAACGTAATGTGAAGATCCTTTCTATCGCTATTCCGATTGCTGTTGCTCTATTGATCGGTATCCGTCAAAAGTTTGACCTTGGTAGTTGGACCAAAGACCTGCCCCACTTCATTGGGCTACTCAATGCCACTACTTCCGTCGTGTTGGTGGCAGCCGTCCTTGCGATCAAACGTAAAAAGATCGCCTTGCATCGCTCACTCATGCTAACGGCCTTTACCCTTGGTGCGATTTTCTTGGTGGCTTACATCGGCTATCATATTTCAAACCCGAATACGCCCTATGGTGGTCAGGGCGCGATCCGCTACGTATATTACTTTTTCTTAATCTCGCACATCACGCTCTCTATCGGGGTGGTGTATTTTGTGCTGATGGCTATGCACTATTCGCTAACGCAGCAATTTGACCGACATAAAAAAGTTACCCGTATTGCCTTTCCCGTTTGGCTGTATGTTTCGGTGACAGGCGTGATCGTTTACCTGATGATTAGTCCATATTATGCCTAATTTTGTGAAATGCTAATATTCGTGCCTAACTTGCGAGCGCAAAATATAGACTCGGCATGAATTATTTCCTTAAAACAATCCCGACACGTACTGAAAAACCCCGTAACTATGGCTTTACTATGGTCATGGACAAAGGTTTAAGCATCCGTCAGATTGAAGATATGCTGGATGCGGCGGGTGACTACATTGATATTGTGAAGCTAGGATGGGCAACGTCTTACGTTTCAAAGAATCTTTCCGAAAAACTTCAGATTTACAAAGATGCAGGTATCCCAACTTACTTTGGCGGAACCTTATTCGAGGCTTTTGTCGTACGCAGGCAGTTTGAAGACTATCAGCGTGTGCTGGACAAGCATCAAATGCCCTTTTGTGAGGTCTCAGATGGCTCGATTGACCTACCGCACGATAAAAAGTGCGAATACATCAGGAAGCT
>CAZNAK010000430.1:1186-2811 GCA_964570645.1 uncultured Cytophagales bacterium
GAAGCTCGCCAAGCAAGTAACGGTACTTTCTGAGGTCGGCTCCAAGGATGCTGAAAAAATTATTCCCCCTTATCAGTGGATTCGACTTATGCAGGCGGAACTCGATGCGGGTGCGTGGAAGGTAATCGGTGAGGCCCGAGAGGCAGGTAACGTAGGACTTTTTCGGGCTACGGGTGAGGTGCGCTCAGGGCTTGTACAGGAAATTTTAACCAAGATCCCCTCCGAAAAAATTATTTGGGAAGCTCCAAAAAAATCGCAGCAAGTTTGGTTCATCGAGCTGATCGGTCCGAACGTAAACTTAGGAAATATCCCGCCCCATGAGGTTATTCCACTCGAGACCATTCGCATCGGACTGCGTGGCGATACATTCAATTATTTTCTTGACCTCGCTGAAAAAGGGGTCGATTTAGAGACGCTCCGTCCCTCACTTTTTGATCATACCAACAACGGCAAACCGTTGTAGTGAGCGGACACCTAACCAATAGAGCCATGCTGGTTACTGTCTTTTACCTACTAAAAGTTTGAATTTTCGTCTTTGTCCGCTATTTTTAAATAAAATATAGGAATTACCCAGAATTAAGATTAAAAATACTATGAGTAATTTTTCTTACATCTCGAATGCCGAGGGGCAGTACATTGATAGTCTCTATCAGGATTACCAAGAAGACCCTTCCAAGGTTGATGAGTCTTGGAAGCGTTTTTTTGAAGGCTTTGATTTTTATAGCCAGAACGCCAACGGAGATGCTACGCCCAAAGGAGGAGAAATTTCGGAGAAAGAAATTGCCGTACGCCGGCTTATTACCGCTTATCGCGCCTTTGGTCACTTGGAGGCAAAAACAAACCCGGTTCGTGAGCGCAAAGATCGAAAAGCACGACTAGAACTCTCGTTTTTTGGGCTTTCCGACGACGACCTTGAAGCTGAGTTTGAATCAGGTAAAGAACTTGGCATCGGACGAGCCAAACTCAAGGACATTACTGCCGCGCTCCAAAAAGTTTACACCGGTGCCATCGGTTTTGAATACATGGCGATCCGCGAGCCTGAGGTTTGGGAGTGGTTTAAAAATAAAGCGGAAAAAGAGTTCTTGAACAGAAAACTCTCCATTGACGACAAAAAGCATATTTTGAGTAAGCTCAACAAAGCCGTTGTTTTCGAGAGTTTTTTGGGTACCAAATACATCGGACAAAAACGTTTCTCGCTAGAGGGCGGCGAGTCCACCATTCCAGCCCTGGATGCGATCATTAGCAAAGCCGTGGATATGGGTACAGAAGAGGTCGTTATCGGTATGGCACACCGTGGAAGGCTCAATATCTTAGTAAATATTCTGGGTAAAACTTACGATACCGTTTTTGAGGAGTTTGAAGGAAGTGCAATGCCCGACGAAACGCTTGGCTCTGGTGATGTGAAATACCACATGGGATACTCCTCACGTGTCAAAACAAGAAACGGAAAAGAAGTAGATCTCAAGATTATTCCCAACCCCTCCCACCTCGAAGCCGTTGACCCCGTCGTAGAAGGGTTTGCACGCGCGAAGCTAGATCGTATTTTTAAGGGAGAGAAAAAGAAAATCCTTCCTATCCTTATCCACGGAGACGCGGCTCTGGCAGGACAAGGTATCGTTTATGAA
>CAZNAK010000431.1:0-2790 GCA_964570645.1 uncultured Cytophagales bacterium
GAGGTCAAGGTCACCGTCGCCATCTAGGTCACCAGCACTTGGAGATACCCCGTAGGCGTTATTCCCTGCGGCTGTAGCAATCGTTTGCCAGGTAGAAGCAGCGAAGTTTGGCGCAGTTGGTGTCCCTGTATTCTCTAATAAGTAAACACCGTTACTGTAATAATAAGTGGAATTTTCAAACCCTGTCAAAATATCCAAGTCACCGTCTCCGTCTATGTCCACCATATCAATCTGCGGGCCCACAGAATAAGGAAGAGCAGGGGCAGCGAGCGTACTTGTTGCTCCAAAACTAACGTTTGATGGTGTACCGTCATTTCTTATGATAGAAATATCATAAGAATTATCTGTAACAAAAATGATATCCGTGTCACCATCTCCATCCAAGTCTACAAGCTCAGGATCTACGCTAATGGTCCCTGTTGCGTATAAAAGCGTTGCTTCAAAAGCAAATTCAGGGTCTGTACGGGTCCCTTGGTTTATGTTCGTAAAAATATACCCATCCACTCCAATTGCAGCATCTAAATCTCCATCGCCATCTAAATCTCCAAAGCTTGGTGCATTCTCGGAATAAGTTCCGACAAGAAACTCCGCACGTCCCACAACGCCTAAGTCACCTGTAGAAAAGTTAGGGCTCTGAGCATTTCCTACATTTTCACGGATATTGAGCTGCGTTCCTGAATAGGTGTATCCATAGTAATAATAATTATAGAGATAACTATTACCCACAACTGCATCTAAGTCTCCGTCACCATCTATATCTCCAAAAGCTACCGTCGAATTATCATTGTAGGAACCATTGTCAATAGCTGTCCCGTAGCCTAGAAAATACAGATCATTAGGTGTATAAGCAAAGTTACCACCTCCTGTATTTTCGTGAACAAAGCTATACACACCGTAAGCAGCAGTGGAGTTCCCCGAAGAAAGCTGAACGTGTATATCCAGGTCACCATCGCCGTCTAGGTCTGCTAAGGAAAGGTTAGGAGTAATCGGGTATCCAATATAAGCTGAAACGTACGTACTGTAAAGCGAAACTGTTGAAGTTGTTCCAAAACTGGGTGCAAGAGGAGTACCCGTGTTTGTGTAGAGTATAGCGTCGTAGTTCGTTTTACTTGTGACAAGCGCGTCAAAGTCACCATCACCGTCCAGATCACCAAAGGCAATACGTGTATCTCCGCCCACACCATCAAGTCCAAATGGATCTACTTGAATGCCCGTAGAAAAATCTGGTGCAAGAGGAGTACCCGTGTTTCGTACAAAAAGAACGTCAGACTTGTAGTTACCCAAGAACATATCTTGATCACCATCTCCGTCAATATCCACAAACTGCGGTGTCAAGTTGATCCCTCCATAACCGTAATAAGTAGGTACGCCTGTAAGGTCTAAGCCAAAAGGCGAAGAAACAGGGGTATTAGAAAAATTGGGATCAGTAGGCGAGACCCCTAAGTTTTCATAAAAAACAACTTGCTGATAGCCACCTACAAACATATCAAGGTCGCCATCTCCATCAATATCAACTAATGCTGGTGCTGCATTAGGGGAATAAGTATACCCGTAGGTAAAGCGAGGAGCATTAAAGTCATAACGCTCTTCATTGAAAAAGTTACGCTGTGTATTAAAGTTTGAGGTATTCTGTCCAAAAACGATCGTATCTTGTGCTACACAGCCCGCCACGGGATTTCCACTTTGGGCTTGCATTTCGCCTGCTCCAAGGGTTAAAAGTAGCCCGCTCGTCATGGCAGCTTGGGCTACGCGCTTGGCAAGACGTGCATTTTGCGTCTGAATGAGGTCACGGAGTGTCCAACGGCTGAGGTGTTCAGCGCATCGTTCCTGAAAATTAACGACAGAAGCCTCAGCTTTCCGTAGCAGATTATCCCATTTCTCGCGAAGGACATCTACCTTTAAGCTAGGCTCAGAATTCGGTATAAGTTGTTTCATCTTTTTTATATAAAAAAGTTTATTGGCGTAAAACTAAATAATAAATCTCGAAAAACATTTTTTAGGAAAGTTTTTTCTGCATAATGCGCTCTTCGGTGTAGGTCGAGAGATAAGGTTTCATGCGCCGTTCGACAAATTTTCGCATTAATTCGTTTCGAACCTCTACCTGAAATGCTCCATAGGGTACTTTACCCGTCTGATCAAAAATATTGATTTGCCGTTGAATAGCCTCTACTAAAATCGAAATTGCTCTTCCCATACGTTGCATTTCGGGAGAGACAAACAGTGTGGTGTATTGGATGGTATCCTCACTAATTTGGTGCGTGATCGCCCAGCCCACTACTTTACCCGCATAGCGTAAGCCTACACTTGCAGGGTAGTAGATTTGATTTTCTAGCTGAAAAGGACTCAAAGCTTTTGGGTACCAATCTTCTTTTTCTTTACGCTCCAGAATATGAGCTTTATCTTCCTTAGAAAGAAGCTCCCAGTTGAAAAACTCAAACCCTGAGGGTAAGGTCATTTTGTTAAACCAAGGGGCACTCCCTATCTCTTTCCCCGTTTTACAGAGTAGAAGAATCGTTTTGGGATCAGCAAAGCCCATTTTAGAAGCAAAGCTTTCCAATGCCATCGTACTGGGCCAGTCCGAGCGGTAACGCAGTACCATCACTTTGGCGCGTTTCTGACGAAGCCCGCTCTCTAAGGTCTCCAAGAGTTTCTTGCCGATCCCTTTCCCTCGCAGTTGGTGAGCGACAAAGTAAGAGATCACCTTACCACGCCCGTCAGGGAAAATTTCAGCAATCCCGCAAAAAAAATCCACACAAACCGGATGGAAGGCGGCACTGCTTGCCGGTCTGT
>CAZNAK010000432.1:0-2773 GCA_964570645.1 uncultured Cytophagales bacterium
TTTCTCCAAAAAGAGACCTTTCTAAGCTTAAGTTGACAGCATTGAGCGAGACGCTGCGACCAGTGTGGGGCTTGGTATCCGGCTCGGCACAGACGGCATACGAGAACGTCGGGAAGCTATCTTCCTGCCGGACAGCCGTAATCTGGATGATCTGCGGAGTGAACACACGCACACGCACTTGGGCTTCGGCGGTGTGCAGGAGGTAGCCTTCGGATAGATTTTCGTGCTGGAGAACGGCGGTCAGTGGCTGTGGGTGATCGGTGGGCATAACGCGGTTTTTGCCGAGAAAGATAGGGGGAAATACCGCCCTTTCAAAACGGCAGGTTTTCGCCACAAGAAGTTATTCGGATGCGTCTTTTAGTTAACAGTACGAGATTACAAATCTGGCACAGCGAGAGATAATACGAGAGAAACAAAAAAAGCCCTTCGTTTTTAAGGAAGGGCTTTTTATCTCGCAGAAGAGCTTAACGTTACTGTATATTTAGCACAAACGGTAAGTCAAAATCAACGTCTCCATCATTAGCACCAGTAGTAGCTGACTTGATATCAGGCTGATGAGCCAGTCTAACAGTAAAATTACCGCCTGAAAGGGCATTGGAAGAGGTGGTCCAGGTCGTGGACAAACCTACGGGCAGACCATTGTCATCCGCATCATTGTAATTTACCGGATCAGAGGCACTGTCGATGTTCCCATTTCCCGTAGGGTCAGCAAAGGCATCATTAGAGAAACTAAAGAAAATCTGGTGTTCGTCATCTTCTTCTTCTATCTCTTCGCCTATGTCTTCTCCCGGCGTATCTAGGTTATTGAAGATTTCAAACGTCAGCGTGTACGTTTTATCGGCATCAAGGTTAATCTGATCTAAAATCGCTAACTCTTGAACGCCTTCCCCATCCGGGTCCTGAGCTCGGGCTTCCACTACATCGGAAGGATTTGCCGTGTTGGTAAAGATGAGTTTTACATCAGTGATTACCTCTTCTTCATTTTCTTCTTCGGGAACGACATCGTCGTCGTCGTCATCACATCCGGTAAGTAACATTCCTCCCGCCAACAAGACGTAGAGGGCGTACTTTAAGAAATTTGAATTTTTCATTTTTGATCTGATTTTAAGTTAAACATGTAATTAATTGTAAAGAGAAAATTTATCCCCGGTTCGTCAGCGAAATACCGCATTTCATTGAGGTAATTCCGATAAGCCGTATTGAGGACGTTTTGTACGGACAGGCTCGCATCAAACTGCTTCCATCCGAACCGCCAGGCAATATCCAATAGGAAATACCCAGAAGGTGCATCGCTGAAATCAAAGATTTCAGATGCTGGTGTAACGACTACCGAACCCTCTATCAGCTTGTCGGGGCTTACGGTTCGGGGTGCGTTAAATTGCCTGAAGGTATAACTTGGTTTTACAGAGAGTTGGGAAGATTCAAGTTCCCAAACATTCTGCGTTTCCCAAGCTAATTTATAGCTTGCGGTCAGTGGGGGTTGGTTAATTAAGGGTTCGTTTTTCTTTAAGTTTTTAGACCATAAATAACTTGCCCCAAACGTGCCGTTCCACGCATCAGACCACTTTTTTTGCCAAGTAAAATCTGTGCCGACAAACAACGCATCGGCTTGGTCAAATATGAATACAGGCATCGGTCCTCTAATGGTGCCGACCACCGCTATCGGCCGGTCAAAGATGAAATTTTCGATATAATGCGCGTAAGCCGTAAGCGTGTAGGTATTGGATTGCTGCTGGGTTTGTAGTTCATTGATCCACTTATAGCCTTTTTCCGGTGAAATAGCACTTTCATTCAAAGGAATTACCCGGTCTGTTCTTAACTCATCCCTTTCATTGGCGTAATAACGAAGTAAGCCAAAGGATGTCTTGAAGCCATGTTGTCCAAAACTGAATAATTCTGCCATATTTGGCGTGCGCCAGGCTGTTCCAAGATTGGTTCTATACGTAGTGTTGCTTGAAATTTGGCGAATGTACCCCAGCGAAGCGGTCAGGTTGGTAAAGCGATACTCGTCCCTGAAAATATCCTGATTGGTTTCTCTGCCCCGCACATTATTGTATTCATGGTCGATGCGAATCCCGAGTTCGTAAGCATTTTTGCCTTTTTTCAAACTTTCGATAATAAAAGCACTGTATCGCGAGGTATTGTAGTTTGGGATAAAAGGCGTTGTTCCGGTGCCGGGGTTGTTTATGTTGGCTTGTGAAAATGCCTGCACACCAATCAAGCCATCTAATTGCATCCATTCTGGGTGTTTCCATTCGATTTGGTAGTCGTCCGTAGTAAGATCCAGGTCAATAATGGGCAAATCTGCGTTTCTTCTTACATCAAACTCCTCCCGTTTATTAAGTTGTTTCCCGTATCGAAAAGTTACCCTTGCATCATCAGCATACCACCAATTCATCTCCGCCTTCGCCAAATGATGCTGTGTGAGTTGGCTGGGTTCGTTTATTTCGTAGGAAAATGGCTTGATAATAATTGGCTCCGTTGAGTTGATGGCGCGCGTAAAAGCATTGCCACTTTCTGCGATTGATGACCTGAGGAGCGCCAAATTTTGATCTACAAAGCTGTAGTACACTTTGAAATCAAAGTCATTTAGATGATACCGCAAGCCTGCATTGACAGATTTTTCGATTTTACCGGAATTGGTTAGCGAGTAGTCTGGGGCGCGTCGATCGCCCAAGCGCGTGTAGTTAGCGCCTATATGGTAGCTCAAATTTTTTAGTCCCTGACTTACTTCAGCGTTAGCAAAATACCCCCTGCCATTGGTTTGATACCC
>CAZNAK010000433.1:0-2765 GCA_964570645.1 uncultured Cytophagales bacterium
TCAACGCGTACCACAGCCCCCTCGGAGTAAATAAGCATCTTTTTATCGGCAGTAAGGATCTCCGCACCTGGCTCGGCAATAGGTTGCCCCCAAGTAGGATTGCCTGTTTCTGGGTTGAGGATGTTCATTTCTTCGCGTCCTTTGTTATCGATGGTTTTATAGACAACGCCGATGCCTTTTACGTTAGCCACGACTTCGTTGAGGCGTTCTTTGGACTTCCATAAGCGTTCTCCGTTCGAGAGGTCAATCAATACAGAACCTTTTTCCTTAAAGTCCACGATCATGCGCCCGTTTTCCTGATCCATGACGCGCATCGCACCGCCCTTGGCATCCCAACGGGTATCGCCCGTAGTAGGGTCAATGGCTTCGATGTCTTTATCCGTGAAAAGAAGAAGCTCTCCTTTTTGTGTTTCGGTAAGTCCTGCTACGCCATTGCCTGCGTAATTGTACTCCCACTTTTCCTCGCCGCTATCGAGGGCGAACATACGGACGCGCTTACGGGAAACAATAGCCGCCCCGTAGCTTGTCGCCATTAAGTAGGGGGCATCTTCTTTCTTGAGCTTGAACTCTTGCGTCCACTTTTGTGTACCGCTCTCTAGGTCGATTGCCATAAAGTCAATGCGACGTTCACGCTGAAGAACGACATAGTACACTTTGTCGTTGCGTGCGAGGTCTTCGTATTCTACCTGTGCTTTTTCTTTCGAGACATCTACCGACCAAAGTTTTTTACCGTCTGCCGCGCTCACCATCTCGATATTCTTGGCAACGCCATAAGCATCTTTGACAACATAAAGGATTTTGTCCTGCGCGTAGGTGATCTGGACGTTGTCGTACATGAGATTCTTCTCACCCTCGACCTCCCAGATGGTCTTGCCTGTTTCCCCGTTGATTTTTACGAGCCTTGGCAAGCCCGTGATAGCACGAGTGGTTACGGGGGCAGCCGCTGCTCTGCCAATACCTGCTTGCGAAGTAACATTCGTTGCCCCACCGACCGCATAGATGTTAAGCTGGTCGTCGATAATAGGCTCTTCACTAATTGGATTTTCGTTTTTCCAGATTGGATCACCGCTAGGTAAGCTCAGGAGGGTTGTCCCGAAGCCATCTGCCCCCGTCAAAAGACGACTCTCGTCGAAAAAGAAAGCCGGCATGACAGCCTTTTGTCCTTCCGTCGCGTTGGGATAGTCGTTATAAATCTTCCCTGTCTTTACATTAAGAATAGTCAGTTGTGTACGTTCGGCATTATAGACTCCAACGACATTACGGAGACCTGCCTCGTCGTTTTGCTCGTCAAAGAGGACGCGGCGATCAAAAAAGCCTTCAATATCACTTTTGAGTTCATCTTTGACAGCGGCAGGCATAAACGTTTTATTCAGAACGGGGCGCGTTGCTTTGCTTTCCCAGAGCACCTCACCTGTACTAGCATCAATGCCGTAAAGGCGAAGTTGGTCTGTACCTGCCAGCAGGACAGTTTTATTGGGCGTGAGCTTAAGCCACTCAACTTTTTTGCCCTCAAGGTCGGCCACCCACTTGGTTGCTGGTGTATCCTGTCCGTGCATAAGGGTCGTGCAATAACAGAAAATCAGGATAAAGACTAATGACTTTACTTTCATGGTGTTCGGTTAGTTTAATGAATCATCAAACACAAAGATCGGAGAGTTTGTATTACTTAGGTATCCCTATTTATAGGGATTTTTAGTATATTTTGCATTAACATTGCGTTTGTCTTCTCAAACAAGATTATTCATGTCTTTGCAATTACGTTTTTTCTTGCTGTTTGCGGCTTTCATGGCTCTTCGGGAGTTCGCGCAAGCCCAAGCTCCGCTCGATTCTTTGGCTAAAAACTGGAAGCTAGGAACGTATGAGGAACAAAAAACGGCATTAAATCATCTAATTAAAGAGTATGCTTACACCAATGCAGACTCTGCACGGTATTACCTACGAAAGTTGTCCGAGATAGTCAAGCAAGAGGATACAAAGGGGAAGATCATGGTAAGAGTGTTCGGAAGTAACTTTTTGTACGATCAAGCCAGTTATGATTCTGCTATTGTGGTGAATACTGAGGCCTTGCGACTGGCAAGCTCTATTCAGGATACGAGTTACCTATCAAGGATTCATCTCAATTTTGGTTCCTTTTACGACGCGCTGGGCATTAAGGACAGTGCGATTCATCATTACTTACGTTCGATTTCGCTTTTTGAAGCACTTAAAGATGAGGTAAATGTCGCTTACCTCAAGATCAATCTGGGATTACTATTTAAGTCCTTGGAAGAATACCCGAAAGCCGAACACTATTATTTGGAAGCCCTCGAAGAACTGACAATACTCAAAGATGGTTTCGGCATTACGACCGTTAATACCAACTTGGCGAGTATGTATCATGCGCGGGGCATGCACGAAAAAGCGATTGCGTTTGCCCAAAAAGGTAGAGCAGGTTACGAAAGTTTAGGGTATGCTGCTTACGCGATGTACCCGCTCGCAACGCTAGGAGAAGCCAATGCTGCGCTGGGAAACATCGAAAAGGCATTGGAGTACTTTAATGAAGCCATCGAAATTGCTCAGAAAAATGAGTATAAAGAAGAGTTATTCAGTCTATTTTCGGGCTTGGCAAAAGTTTACTTACAGACAAACGAGCTAAAATCCAGTAAAAGAGAACTAGATAAAGCGCTTGCATTGGCGGAAGAATCCCAGAGTTTGGAAGACCTCCGTGACGCTTATCAGCTTGCCTATCAGATTAATGAGCGGTTGGAACGATGGGAATCGGCTAA
>CAZNAK010000434.1:0-593 GCA_964570645.1 uncultured Cytophagales bacterium
GTGTGAACGCAGTAGGCGTAGAAGTCAATACGGCGAGCAAAGAACTGTTAAGTTACGTGTCGGGCTTGGGCGAAAGTTTAGCACAGAACATCGTGCAGTACCGCAAAGAAAACGGGGCATTCCGACGGCGCAAAGACTTACAGCAAGTGCCGCGTTTGGGCGCGAAAGCCTTTGAACAGGCGGCGGGTTTCTTGCGGATTCGCGGAGCAAAAAACCCTTTGGATACGAGTGCCGTCCACCCCGAAAGCTATTCGATTGTGGAGCAGATGGCAGAAGACCTCAACACCACCGTTCAGGATTTGATGGATAACGCTTCTTTGCGCAAACAAATCAAACTGAATAAATACATCACCAAAACCGTAGGTTTGCCCACGCTTCAGGACATTCTGGAAGAACTTGCTAAGCCCGGACGCGATCCACGCGAGCAATTTGAAGCCTTCTCCTTCGCCGAAGGGGTTGAGCACTTGGAAGACTTACAGATCGGTATGAAATTGCCCGGCATCGTCACGAATATCACCAACTTTGGTGCTTTCATTGACATCGGCGTACATCAGGACGGCCTGGTGCATATCAGCGAATTGTCCGACAGATTC
>CAZNAK010000434.1:603-2764 GCA_964570645.1 uncultured Cytophagales bacterium
TCAGTCAGCTTGCCGACCGCTTTGTTTCTGATCCCAATGAAGTCGTCAAAGTTCATCAGAAAGTACAGGTGACAGTCACGGATATAGATGTAGATCGAAAGCGCATTGCTCTGAGTCTCAAGTCAAACCCCTTTAAGGAACCGAAAAGAAAACCCCGTACACAGCGGCAGCAACGTCCGCGAAAAGAGCAAGAGGGCACGATGGCAGATAAACTAGCGGCTTTAAAGGGAAAGTTTAAGCGTTAAAAAAGGAGAAATCAAATGGAGCTAAAAATCTGCGGACTTCGAGATAACTTCTTTGAAGTCGTTACAAAAGCGAAACCTGAGTTTGCAGGCTTGATCTTTTATCCCCCTTCGCCGCGTCATGTGGGTAACATGCTGGATGCCGAGCGTGTACGACAAATGGAAAGTGGCACAAAAAAGATTGGTATTTTTGTCAATGAATCGCCTAAACGCATCCTAGAAATAGCCAAAGCATACAAGCTTGATGGCGTTCAATTTCATGGCGATGAACCCACTGCTGAGCTTGAACGCATCAAAAAAGAGGGCTTACTGGTCTTTAAAGCCCTCCGAATTGCCGAAAAAGCCGATTTTGATACCGCCGAAGACTA
Organism: uncultured Cytophagales bacterium; assembly: GCA_964570645.1. GTDB lineage: Bacteria > Bacteroidota > Bacteroidia > Cytophagales > Bernardetiaceae > DAISIL01. The sequence continues at coordinate 1,214 of CAZNAK010000434.1, forward strand.
CGCTGATATTGTGAATTACTTTGTCTTTGATGCAAAAGGAACGGGTTATGGCGGAAACGGTATTCGCTTCGACTGGAGCTTACTCGAAACTTACACGCTACAAAAACCGTTTTTATTGAGTGGTGGAATTGGTCTGGAAGACCTATCTTTACTTCAGGGAGTAGCCCATCCACAACTGGTAGGTATAGATGTAAACAGTGGGTTCGAGGTACGACCTGCACTGAAATCTATTCCAAAACTGAAAAAACTCATTGATACTTTATGAAAACCTTAAAACTATTTTTACTCGTACTTTCGTTATCCGCTTTTTCTACATCTGCCCTCGCTCAAGATCAAGATTGGGATGAGGAAACAGAAGAAATGGAGGATACCCAAACCCCCGAGCGAGAAAAAAAAGCGCGTGATCCCGCCTGGGATCGGGTTTTCTGGGGAGGGAACGCTACGGCAAACTTCGGCAACCTCAACTCGTTTGTCTATTTGTCGCCGCGTGTAGGTTACCGCATTACAGATCAGTTTTCTGCGGGCGTGGGCTTGACTTACATGTACAGGAGCTTTAATGCGAGAAACGCATTTTTAAATGCTGGCATTGGGAATATCTCAACGAGCCTTTACGGAGGAAATATCTTTGGACGTTTGAATGTTACGGAGCAGCTTTTTGCTCAAACTGAATTTGAAGCACTTTCGGTAGAAAACTTTGATACTTTTGACATCCCTGACGATCGTGCGCTTGTTCCTAGCTTTTTTGTGGGCGGAGGCTACTCATTTCGACTTGGAAAACGCTCGTTCCTCAATACGATGGTGCTTTACAATCTTCTCTACACCAACACACAAAACAACCCCTACTCGTCTCCGATAGATTTTCGCGTAGGTATTCAACTTTAAATAATAAAGTAAGTGCTGTTTTGGTAAGGCTAGATGTCGTTTGTGAGGACGCAAAAAACGGATTTGAGCATTACATTTAACAGGACTGCCAAAATAATAATCCAGTTTACCACTTTCTGCTTCCCAAAACTGCTTTAGTAAGGAAAAGAAAAAAGATAATCAAGCTCATAAAATAAAGAATGTCGCGAGAGTCAAGCAGACCGCGTCCAAGAGAACGATAGTGCATTGCTACGCTCAACTGAGTAAGGAAATAACCTAATTCAGACCAAAATTCTAGCTGCGCCGCCGAGGAAAGCCCCTCATAAAGCAGAAAACTCAAGAACAGTGCCCCTACAAAAGCACCAATTTGACTCTCGGTGAGCGAAGAGGCAAAAATTCCGATAGCCGTAAACACACCACCGAGCAAAAATAGCCCAATGTACGATCCCGCCGTAGCCGCTAGATCAATATTTCCCTGCGGTGCGCCCAATTCATAAACGCTCCACACATACACAAGTGTAGGAAGCAAAGCCACGGCAACCAGCAACCATGCTGCCCCAAACTTACCTAATAAAATTCTCCATTCCGAAGGAGGATGTGTAAGAAGCAACTCCATTGTACCTGACTTTTTCTCGTCGGCAAGGGTGCGCATCGTTATCCCCGGAATAAGGAATAAAAAAACGTAGGGAG
>CAZNAK010000435.1:0-2753 GCA_964570645.1 uncultured Cytophagales bacterium
TGATCGTTCCTACAATGCACAGTGGAATTTAAGCAGAAACTTGTCTTTTGACTATGCGGCCGTAGCCTACGCAATCATTGACGAGCCCGCAGGAGCCATCGATCAAGAGGCACGAGACTCGATTCGGACGAACCTATTCAAGTTAGGACGGATGAAGTTCTTTGACCAGCGTGTAAATATCAATTACAAAATTCCGCTAGATAAATTTCCGATCATTGACTGGATAAATGCCGATGCGCGTTACTTGGGCGGTTACACATGGACAGCAGGCGCGTTCGGACTGGCAGACTCCTTAGGGCATACCATCCGAAACAACCAAAATATTACCATCAACGGGCAGTTGAATCTCCAGAAGCTGTATGATAAAAGCCCCGCGCTCAAAAATCTCAATCGTCCAACACGACCGGGGGCACCCCGTCGCCCCGCGCCTTATAAACCCGAAAAACGAAAACGGCTTAAATTTAAAATCAAACAAACCCGCGTTAAGACCAAGCGCAAAGAAGAAAAGCGGGACAAGCGGATTAGAAAACGAAAAATTAAGGCTTTGGATATCTCACGAAAAGTCCCCGATAGCCTGATTGTCTTGGATACAGTGGAATGGAATCCGCAGCAATTTGAAGACATTGAAGAGAAGTTTATAAAAAAGAAGTCGAAACAAGACCGCAGACGCGAACGCCTGCAAACCAAGCTAGATGAGTTGGAGCAAAAGCAAAAAACGCGCTCCGAAAAAACGCTTCCGCCCAACAAAGCAGGACGCGCCCTACTCAATACGATGCTAGCGATCAAAAAAATCAACGTCAACTACTCCGAGACGGGTTCAACCGACCTGCCAGGATTTATGTTAACACCGCGTTTTCTGGGCTTTGATGAAGGTTGGGAAGCACCAGGACTGCCGTTTTTGCTCGGAAGTCAGAGCCGTGAGGTATTCCAGCAATTTCTGGATAATGAGTGGCTTTCGCAAAGTGCCATTCAGAGTAACCCGTTGCGACAGATGCGAAATCAGACTTTATCGTTCCAAGCCACGGTAGAACCATCGAAAGATTTCCGAATCCAGTTTGAAGCACGACGCACCAACGGAACCAATTACTCCGAAGTGATTCGTTTCCGTGACGGTGCATACCAGTCCGAAACGCCCGTCCGAAGCGGAAATTACAGTATTTCGTACTTCGCTCTGATGACTACTTTTGCCTCAGATAATGAACTCGATGACTCGCCACTCTTTGACGACTTTATTCGTAATCGCGAAATCGTCAAAGCACAACTTGACGCACAAAATCCGAACGGCGAGTATCAGCTAAGCTCCCAAGATGTACTGATTCCCGCTTTTCTGTCAGCTTACACAGGACGTAATGCAAGCCGACAGAATGCCTTTCCGCAGATTCCTTTACCCAACTGGAAAGTCAACTTTACAGGACTCAAGGATATGTTTGGCTTAGATAAGACCTTCCGATCATTGACCCTGACGCACGGCTATTCTTCGGAATATTCAGCAGGAAGCTACACTTCCTCATTATTGTATGATGCGACTTTTCTAAATCCCGATGTTAGTATTTTTGACTTACCCGTTGCTCTCAACGACCCCGAGACACAGTTGTTAACTCCGATTTTCATCCTGAATGCAATCACGATTGATGAACGGTTCAGTCCGCTGGTAGGGATAAATGCACGCACGGTCAACGATATGACTTTCCGCCTCAACCTAAACCGTAGTCGGAATATGGTGTTGAACCTCTCTAACGCGCAAGTCACCGAAACAAAAAATACAGATATTACCGTAGATTTTGGATGGACTAAAAAAGGCTTAAAGTTACCATTTAATGGAGGTATCACACTGGAAAATGATCTGGTCATTCGGGCGGCTACTACCATTCGTGATACACGAACGGTACAACGACGCATTGATGAGGACGGGCTGCAGAACAGTACCGTTACGGCTGGAAATATCAACTTCCAGTTCCGCCCCACGATTTCTTATCAGGTAAACACCCGCCTCAATCTGACGGGCTACTTTGAGCGCGGCATCAATCAGCCACGTATCTCAAACTCTTTCCGAAGAGCAAACACCGCCTTTGGTGTGCAATTAAGGTTTAACTTGGCAGAGTAAATTGGTTGACTTATTTTCTTACTCACGCAAGGCAATCATCGCCTTGCTGAGTACTGAAAAAGTGGCTTCAGGCTTACTTGCATTAGCGAAAGCCAAATAATCTACCCATACAAAGCCATTGTCTCCAAAGCGTTCTCCCCATGAGTTAACGAGCTTGAAAGCGCTGTACTGATCCTCATAACCGACGACCAGCATGGCATGGCAAACGCCCTCCTTTCCTGCATTACCATGTGGACGGTATGCCGCCAAACCCAGAGAATCTCGTAACGAAAACTGGTCGTCAAGCACCATCGAAACCACTACGGGATCACCGTCTAACAAGCGGTACTTGATCTGATTTACCAAGTCTGCACTATCTAAGTTGAAGTACGCTCCAATACTATACGGTTGAGCCGCTGCAAGTTGAGCCGAGTCGGGTTGAGTCGTACAGTCGTCGGGGTTGTAAGGAAAGTCGGTTAGTGGAGCAAGCCCACGTTCCTGAATGAGCGAAAATGTAGAAATCATATCCGTTTCTCCACAGCCCTCTGCTGCAAGCTGATTGTACGTGTAAGCGGGACTCATCTGCAATCCCTCGTGATACGACTTCAAGTAATAACTGATTGCCCAAGATGTACAAGAGTTTTGTGAACCCTGATTGCGAACGGGGGGA
>CAZNAK010000436.1:0-2747 GCA_964570645.1 uncultured Cytophagales bacterium
GCCAAAGGGACCGCAAAGATGCCACCATCACCCTCGACACCATCGAACTCACTCATACGGCACGTGGCCGCGAGGGGTTTGCGTTAGGGGCAATTTTGGCAGCCGAAAAAATTAACGAACTGCCTGTGGGTTTACATGATTTTTCGGACTTATTTGAGACGTTTTTTTAGAGCTAAAGTTACGTGTAGAAAATTACTACCTGAAGTAGTAGTCCGATAATTAGTAAGAATACCAACTCGATTTTTGAGGAAAGAATGTTCTTATCCAAGGAGTCTTGCGCCGTTTTTCGGAGACGGTCTCCTTCCGAAACCTGAATTTCTGCCAACTCATTAAGATCCTCCTGAATGCGGATCAGTTTCTTTTCTAAAAGCTCCACCTCGGCAGGATCGCTGAGATCTACACGCTGTGCCATCCCCTTGGAGTCCTCATAATCTTTTTGGAAGATTTTGAACACATCCGCCTCCCGATTAGTGAACTTCGTATTCGTAAACTTGGTGATTTTCGCATCTACGCGTTTATAAAAATCTGCCTCTAACTTAAATGACTCCTGCGACTTGAGCAGCTGCAAGTGCTTCTGATGAAAGAGGTTACTCAGATCGTAAACGGCGGCTTTAACCACCAGGCGATCTTCATAAACTGAGTTTAGGGCTACTTGTGCCTCCTCAAAGTGACTTTGATCAATGCGATTCGTAGTATAAACCAGTAAAAAGACGACCAATAGGGCAATTCCCATCTTAAGTCTTCCCCAAAAAGAACGCTTAATACCCTCCATAACTTCTGTTTTATTTCCACTAAAATAAGGATTATAAAAGTGATTAGACTTAGCCGAATGTTAATAGTTTTACTATTTTGGCACGCGCCAATAAAGCCACACGGCCACAAAGGCAAAGACAACATTGGGCAGCCAGACCGCAAGACGTGGTTCAAGTCCTCCTGACTGCCCTACACTCTTTCCAATAATTGCCAAAATGAGGAAGATAAACGACAGGACAAAACCTAGGGCGATTTGAAAACTTGTCCCCTGCCGCGATTTCCGTGAGGAAACAATCACCCCCATCAGAGCAAGGATCAAGATAGCAAAAGGCGAGGAATAACGTTGATATTCTTCAACTAAGTAAATACCTAAATTACTGTTTCCCCTTGCCCGCTCGGCGGCGATGTACTCATCAAGCTGAGGCAGGGTTAACGTCTCCCAATGAAGGTGTTTGACCTCAAAATCACTCGGATTTAGGGCGATCACCGTATCCAAGTCAATTCCCTTGATTAGGGTTTCTTCCTGACCATCAAAGGTATGAATCTGATACTTATCCATGTGCCAAGCATCCTTAGCCGTATCCCAACGGATCATGTCGCTGGTAAGCTTTTGGCGCAAGCGCAGGCTATCAATGCGTTCTAACGCGAATTTATAACCAATCTTTAGGATGGAGTTATAGGTCTGCATGTAGGCAAAAGTAGTGTCATTGATCTTTGCGTGAAAGTTCTGTTGATCCGAGCGCAGTTTACTCTGATCAACGGTATAGGTCTGCTCAAAGGCTGCTTTTACTTTATTTGCCTTCGGAATGACCCATCCGTTCAAGAAAAAACTCAAGCCCGCGATAAATAATGCCCCCAGAAGAAACGGCTGAATAATCCTTCGATAGCTCATTCCTCCGCTCAACATCGCGATAATCTCTGTGCGTCCGGCGAGCCGTGCTGCCACAAAAACCGTCGCGATAAAGACAATTAGTGGCGTAACGAGGTTATTGACATAAAGAAAAAAGTTCAAATAGTAGTCAAAGAGGATACTGCGGATGGGAACACCAATAAAATCATCACTTTTCTCGCTGTAATCAATCACCGAAACGACCATCACCAGCAGCAGAATCGTAAAAATATACGTCTGGAAGAACTGGCGTAGGATGTAACGGTCTAAGATTTTGAACATAGAACAAATGTACCGACTTTCGGTACGCCGAAACGCTAAGAGATGTTTAAATTATATCGCTAATCATAAATATGCCTACCCAAACTTTTCCTCTACGTCTTCCACAGAGCGTAATACTTTTGCTTTTAGGCTTTCTCGGTAGTTCGCAAGACGACCCGCAAGGGCTTCATCCTGCATACTAAGGATTTGAGCAGCTAACAGTCCTGCGTTTTTTGCGCCATCCAAGGCGACCGTCGCCACGGGAATCCCGCCCGGCATTTGTAAGATAGATAATACAGAATCCCAGCCATCAATGGAGTTTCGAGATTTTACGGGAACACCGACTACGGGTAGGGTTGTCATGGAAGCGACCATTCCGGGGAGGTGAGCCGCCCCACCCGCACCCGCAACAATCACCTTGAGACCGCGTGTTCGTGCCGATTTTGCGTAGTCCATCATCCGTTCGGGTGTACGGTGTGCCGATACAATGGTAAGCTCAAACTTTACCTTGAGTTCAGTTAAAATATCCGCCGCTTCCTGCATAACGGGCAAATCCGACTGGCTGCCCATGATAATTCCGACCATAGTTATTGTCTTTAAGGGTAAAGTTCATACTACTGTACAAAACCGAAAATAGCGAGTTTCATCTATGTATAATGGGATTGACCAAAATTCCATCTCATGATCAACTCGCTATTATTTGAAATTAGTAAAAATTTCCCAGCTTACTCGCGTAAGCAAGTACATAATTTCATTATTTTGACACTTTGCCTGCTTAAACGACAGACCGTGTGTCTCAATAAACTCAAAGGTACAGTAGGCTCGGTAATGGCTGGTTAGCCTA
>CAZNAK010000437.1:0-2746 GCA_964570645.1 uncultured Cytophagales bacterium
TTTTAATGAGTTTGAGCTACGTAGTCTTTATGCCCTTTTCGCAGGGCAATTTCATTAATTTCAATTTGTGTCGCCCGACTAAAGAGATCACGGGAAGCGACCTCTTTTTTAGCTTTTTCCTCAAAGATAGTTCGCACCGTACCCCAGTTTATATCTTCCTGAACGGATACATATCGAAGTTCAACACCTTGACACCGAAAATAAATATAATCCTCGTAACATTGGGTCATCGTACTGCTCATGAAAGTGCCGGTTGCAGTCTTTGCGGACGAATTGACGTACTGTAAAACGAAGCGTCACCTCCTTATCTGAAATAGATAAATCGCAAAGTTCACGGGTATAAGTATCTTTGACAAAATTGCACTTTTTCAAGCAGACAGGACAGTGGGATGCCGATAAGGTGGAGTGGCAATGAAGGACAATTTTACGTGAACCAACCTCCGCTAAGGTTACTTCCAAAGGGGAGGTCTAGTAACTGTGTGAATAGCTCTTCCATTTTAGCGGGGATTTATTTCTCCTAAATTTAGCAAATTCCTGAAAATCCTAGTTGAACCCATAGTAATTTACAGTTCTTTCAAAGTTCTGACTATTGAAATGATGATTGCCCCATTTTGGCAAAAGAATATCCTAAAAATGTTCTTTTGCCTTTTTGTAGCATCGCCCTTGTTGCGCGAGTGGGTGTATCCCGAAGAGTGAGGGAAAAATGTCGTAAAATCATAAAAAAATTACAGCAAAAATTTTCAGCTTTCCTTCCTACGAAAGATCAGAAACCGTACAAGACCATCGACAGAAATCAATGTGAGCGTATGATGTTGCTTACCTATTTCTTCTTCTTTACTAACTTCTTTTAAGTATCGGTTTAAAACCTTTTTTACGTTTGAGTGGAAGAGCAAATGATCAAAAAAAGATAATCCAAAGAGCTTAAAAGAGTCCGAGCCACCCATAAACAACGCGTTTAACTTGTCTTGACCATCAAATCCAATTCGCTAATATTCATTTTGACTGAGTAGAAAGTTTCCCTTCTGATCTTCTTCTATTAGCCCTTTTTACATCAGTAGGTCTCTACTATCATTGAATTGAGGTTTTACGTTGGGGAGTTTTTGATGTTCGCATCGGCTAGCCCACGTTACTTAAAACCTGAGCTTTTTCAACCGCCCTTCTAGTTGTTCTACCATTTCTTCTGAAACATCCAGATGAAGGGTAAAACGGATCATCCCTTTTCCGAAGGGCGTAGCAAGGACTTCTAGCTTTTTTAAGGCTTCAAGGCAGTGACTCACTTTGTGCGCCTCTTTTAGCCTAAAAACCACAATATTGGTCTCGACAGGAAGTATGCTTTCCACGAAGTCACTTTTTTCAAGCCATCGCGCCACTACCTGAGCGCGTCTATGATCCTCTTTGAGACGGTCAATGTTATTTTCGAGCGCGTACAACCCCGCTGCTGCCAGAAACCCTGACTGCCGCATTCCTCCACCTAGTACTTTTCGTACTCTGAGTGCCTTTTTATGCAATGCCGCATCGCTACTCAAAAGCAAGGAACCTACGGGCGCACCTAAGCCCTTCGACAGGCAAATAGAAATGGTATCGAAAAGTCCTCCGTAATCCTTTGGTGTATCACCTGTTTTGGTGAGTGTATTGAACAGGCGGGCACCGTCAAGATGAAGTGCTAATCCGTGCTGATCACAGACCGCTCGAATCGCTTTAATGGCTTCAAGATCATAGCAGCTTCCGCCTGCTCGATTTGCTGTATTTTCGAGGGATACCAGGCGAGTAACGGGCAGATGTGGATCATCGGCATTGATATTTTCCTCGATCTGAGGAGCAGCAATACGTCCTCTATCCCCTTGAATGAGTCGTAACGAAACCAGCGAGTTGTAAGCAGGTCCACCTCCTTCGTACCAGTAGATGTGTGAAAGCTGATCACAAATAACCTGATCCTGAGGCTGGGTTTGGATGCGTATCCCGATTTGATTGGTCATCGTACCCGAGGGGCAAAATAGCGCGGCTTCCATACCGAACATCGCTGCTGCTTTTTCCTCCAATGCCTTTACACTGGGGTCGTGTTCGAGTACGTCGTCACCAACTTTGGCGTTCATCATCGCCTCTCGCATCGCGGGTGTGGGCTGCGTTACTGTATCACTCCGTAAATCAATTATCGTTGGATTCTTCATCGTTTTCTTATCTCCTAGATGCTGCGTGTGCGAAGTTACGATTTCGAGCAAAGAAGTACACTGTAATTTAACGCCATAAAATCGGTAGATTTATGCGAGAAACCTGATGGCTTGGGCACAAAAACTACTTAAGATCAACACGTTAGCCTTTTGTAAGGCTTTAAAAATAATTCAGATGCTGACCTACGCTTTAGCTCCAATTTTGACTATCTTTAAAGTATGGAAAATCTTGCTGACTACCTCGAACATACCTATCTGAAAACTGATATTACGGATAAAACCGTCGAAAAGCTTATTGAAGAAACGGAAAAACACCAGTTTATGGGGCTATGTCTGCCACCATACTGGATAAAAAAAGCGCGTCGCGAGCTATCAAATAAGACTAAAACGCAGCTCGTAACCGTTGTTGGCTTTCCCTTGGGCTACCAGCGAACAGAAGCAAAGATTACGGAAGCAGAATGGGCTCTAAAAGATGGTGCCGATGAAATTGACTGGGTGATGAATCTATCCGCATTCAGGACAAACCCGTATTGGGTCAAAGTGGAGTTTGCCCGAGCAGCTAAATTATTGCACGCCGA
>CAZNAK010000438.1:0-2743 GCA_964570645.1 uncultured Cytophagales bacterium
CGGTACGATACAAACTGACGCCACCGACGAGTGCGACCATTGCGGCCACCCGATGCTCGAACTCGTTGCCTGCCGCTCATGCAATAATCATTTGCTGATGGGAGAGAAATACCGTGTGGAGGGCAAACAGAAGAAAAAAAGCCGTATCCCCGCTAAAGGGCGTGCCAAAGATTACATCCGGCTAGTCTCCGTGATCGCTGAAGACACCTTTTTTATTGAGGATGAAGATGGTGGAGAGGATGAAGAAGAAGCATCCAAAGAGGTGATCAAGGATAAACATTTCTTTCTGGCAAGGCGGATGAAAAACCGAACTTATATCCAAGGTAAAGAAGAGGGAAATAAAATCATCCGCGATGTTATCGGAATTGAGATAACGAAAGAGGGCGAGGTCTTGAAAAAAGGTGAGCACGAGGGAGATTTTATACACGCGATACGTAACAAAGATACCGCCCAGCTTTGTCCGCACTGTGGCGAAAAAGATGGTATCGGTCGCCCCTTTCACTTCCGTATCTCGGCGGGCTTTCTTAACCGCGTACTTTCCGATATTATTCTTGAGCAAACGCCCAACAAAAAGTATCTGTCCTTTACAGATAGCCGCCACCGTACCGCTGTGGGAGCCGCTGCCCTCAACCGTGAGAGTGAGCAAAACTGGCTACGTTCACAGGTTTTTCATGCTTTGGCAGAGAAGCGAAAAAAAGAAAGTAAGCCTTTTGACAGCGAAAAAGAATCGGAGCTAGAACAGATTCAGCAGCAATTACAGTCAGGAAATTTCCACCCTATCGTTCTGCGAACTTTAAAACAACAAGAGGAAGAACTGCTTCAACAAAAAGCAAATAGTGGCGTGGCTCCAGTTCAAAAAAGCCGCCTCACTTGGCCAGACTTGCGCGAGAAGCTAGAGGGACAAGAGTATGACATTGGCCGCTTACACGAGCGAATAGGAAATACATCAAGCCACGATGAAAACGCCTACCTGCGCTCACTGCTTTATGATGAGTTTGCCAAACGTATCCCGCGTGAACGTGCTGCTGAAAATCTAGGACTTATTAGCGTGGTTTACCCAAGCCTGAGTGATGCTTTTCTTCCAAAAGAAGCCGAAGTGCTTGGGATAAATGAACACGAGTGGAACGACTTGCTCAAAATTGCTATGGATTACATCATCCGGGCAAACTTTCATTTTAAATTGGCAAAAGATATGCGCAGCCTCACAACGAAGTGGCTACGTAGTAACCTCATTGACTACTTTGAGGGTAAGGCTTCTCCCAATGGGATCAACCCTTGGCCGTACTTTAGTCTAAAACGCGGTAGCCGGGTAAATCGCTTCGTACTCCTGCTGTGCGCCGGACTAGACTGGCATAACTTTGACGAGCTAAGTACCAGAGAAGAGGATCAAATCAATGCTTTACTCCAAGAAATATGGAAAACTATTCGTAAGAATGTGCTAGGTACACCGACTAACTATAAAGATGATCGCAAAGGATACAAGCTAAACCTCGAAGAAGAGCTTGCTTTTGAGCTTCCCGATCAGCTTTGGCTTTGCCCTGCTCAAAATCGCCTGATTGATCGGCATTTTCGTGGATATACACCTTACATCAAAGGGAATTTGGAGCCTGAAAATATCCGACACTTCAAGATCAGAGACTTGGAAGGGATTCAGATGCCGTACTTTCCGCATCCTTTTAATACAAACGAAGAAAACGTAACGGATGTAGCCCTTACGCAGAAGTGGCTCGATCAGAATTTTGAGGACTACAAAGAAAAGTACCTCTGGAACGACCGCTACGAGCGTATTATCGTCCAGGGACCGCTTTATCTGGCAGGCGAACACTCCGCGCAACAGGAAAGAGGCATTCTGGATAAAATGGAGGAGAAGTTTAGCGAGGGAAAAATCAACGTGCTTAGCTGCTCAACGACGATGGAAATGGGGGTGGACTTGAAAGGCATCTCAACCGTAGTGATGAATAATGTTCCGCCCCGCCCGGCTAACTATCTCCAGCGTGCCGGACGTGCCGGACGGCGTAGTGAGGCCAAATCGCTTGCTTTGACGTTCTGCTCCCCCAATCCGATCGGGCAAAGTGCGATGCAAAACCCGATGTGGCCGTTCGACCATCAAATCGCGCCTCCGCTTCTTAACTTTAACAGCATGGCTGTCGTACAGCGTCATGTCAATGCGTTTTTCTTCGGAAAGTTCATTCAGGGCGAAGGTGGAACAAACGTAAAAGAGACCGTAAATGCGTTTTTCTTTGAGAAAAACACGGCAGACCAATTCCTCACCGCACTCAAAACCTTAGACTGGTCAGAAACTGATGAAGGATTAAAGCAGGTGGTGAAAGGTACCGATTTGGCTAATAAAGAACCCGCTGATCTTCGAGACCAAACTCGTCAAATCTTTTCTGATGTTTTTAGCTTGGCGCAGGAGCGAAAGAAAGGGTTTGAAGCAGTGCTAAAGGAGTATCACGAAGACTCTCCTGCTTACAAAGCCGTCAAGTTTCGCTTTAAGCAGTTTAAACGTACCTATTTGCTTTCCTTTCTGGTGCAACACAACTTCCTGCCCGGCGCAGGCTTACCCACGAATGTCGTGGACTTGGAAACTAAATCTATAGAGGACTTAAAAGAAGAGCAAAAGCAAGAAAACCGTAGAAAAAGGGAAGATGAAGAAGATGAACAAGTGAAAGATTTCCCTCCTAGTCCTTCCTTTGGTTTGGTGCGTGCGTTGTCGGCTTATGCGCCGGGTAACTGGGTTGTC
>CAZNAK010000439.1:0-2730 GCA_964570645.1 uncultured Cytophagales bacterium
TCTCGTTGGACTTGCGCGTAAGCATGAAAACGGATCTTTTTGGGGTCAATTTTGTCGAGCCAGCGCAACAAAAACACCGACACAGGATGTCTAAAAAAGTCCCCCGAAAGCAATCCAACTTTTAACGGACGCGTATCAGGGAGCTTAACAGGGGGAAGGACATTTTTAAGCGGCGCAAACTTCTTTTGCCACTTCCGATGTTCACGTAAAAGATCATGGTCGTCAAACTTCGGGGAATAATTTATCGCAAAAAGATAATCCGAAACCATGCGCGGCTTATCGGCGATCAACACCATCGACTTTTCAGTTTCGGCAATCATGCGCTCTGGTTGCAACCACTCGTGGTACATGGCTGCTAGCGCATAGTGAATTTGCCCCTGTGCATCGGGTAGATTGGGGATTTTTTGGAGCGTTTGATGGAACAACTCCTCGGCTTCTTTGAACCGATATTGATCTTTTCGGAGTATAGCGAGGTTTCCCAGCAGTTCCCAGCGTTCGGGATAAAGCTCTAGGCCGCGTTTGATGATGCGCTCGGCTTGCTCTTTTCGTTTGGTGTTCAGGCAGAGTTGTGCCCAGTTATTTAAGACCTCCACGGACTTCGGATTCAGTCGATAGGCCTGCTCAAAGTGTGGATACGCCGCCTCGGGATGCCCCAGCGAGTTTAAGGTATTGGCTAGGTTGAGCTGTGCGTTAAAAAGTTTAGGATCGAGGCTTACCGCCTGCTGAAAAAGCGGAAGGGCGTTCTTGAGTTGGTTGGTTTTGTAGTAGGCATACGCCAAATTTGCCAATGCATTAGCACTTTTGGGATTCAACTGCACGGCTTTTTGTAACCATGCGAACCCTTCCTTGACTTTTCCTGCCGAAAAATAAATAATCCCCATATTGACTGTGGCGGCATCATGATTGGGGTTTTGCTGCAAGATTTTCTGGTAAAGCTGTGCGGCTTGCTGCAGTTGTCCGCGTTGCTGGAAACCAATCGCTTGTTGCAGGGTTTGATCTAGGTTCATGTAAACGAATTTACTACGATTTTCTTTATTTTTCCGAAATGAAAACGTTTCTCTTTACTTCTTTTCTTTTTTTACTTTTCGGAACGACCACAGCACAAGAACTACGCGGGCTTTGGGTGGCTAGTGTTATCAATTTGGACTTTCCCAGCGATAAAAATTTAACCCCCGAGTTGCAGCAAACAGAATTTATCTCGCTCCTTGATCGCTGTAAAGCCGTAGGTATCAATGCTATTTTTGTGCAGGTACGTCCCTCTGGTGATGCCTTGTACCCGAGTATGAGCACTCCCTTTTCGGAGTGGTTGGTGGGCGAACAAGGTAAAATCCCTGAACCGTTCTATGATCCCTTGGCGTTTATGATTGAAGAAAGCCATAAACGAGGCATTGAGTTTCATGCGTGGTTTAATCCTTTTCGGGCGGTATTTAATAATCGTACACGCCTGAGTAAAAAGCATATTTTTAATCAGAAACCTGAGTGCTTTGTCCGCTACGGGGCGCAACGCATTTTTAACCCAGGTATCCCTGAGGTTCGGGAATACATCAATGATCTGATTAACGAGGTTGTGATGCGCTACGACATCGACGGCATTCATCTGGATGACTATTTTTATCCTTACCCGCAAGAAGGCGTGAAGGATTTTGCCGACGATTCGACCTTTGTCACTTACGGACAAAACTTCACTTCCAAAGCTGACTGGCGACGAAATAATGTCGATTTGTTCATCCAAAGCCTTCATCAGGAGATCAAAAGGCGGAAAAAGTGGGTCAAATTTGGCGTAAGTCCCTTTGGCGTATGGCGCAACAAAGCCGATGACCCCGAAGGATCGGACTCACGTGCAGGCATTATGACCTATGATGTACTGTACGCCGACGTTAGGAAATGGCTCAAAGAAGGGTGGTTGGATTACATTGCCCCACAGATTTATTTTTCGGTCGGAAACCAGTACGCTCCTTATGAAAAAATGATCGAGTGGTGGCAAGGAAACGCTTACGGTCGTCATGTGTACATGGGCGAGGCGGTATATAAAATTCAAAATAGTGGAGACAAAGCGTGGAATAACCCCAGAGAAATGCCCTTACATTTGCGTTTGTCTCAGGTCGCCCCCAAAGGGCAGGGGAACATTTACTTCCGTTCTAAGGTTTTCTGGGAAAACCCCGCAGGACTACTGGATTCACTTCAGGCTTCATTTTACCAAACGCCTACCTTCCCGCCCCAAATGCCTTGGCTGGATGACAAACCGCCACTTCCTCCCAGAAACTTGGAGCTAACAGGCTACCGAAAGGGGGTTTTGCTGGAGTGGGAAAACCGTCCTGTAAAATCGGAGTTGGACAAGGCGCGATATATCTTTATTTATCGTTTCAAAGAAGGAGAAGCACAAGATTTGACGAATCCAAAGTCACGTTATCAGCTTTTGGCGGGTGATGTGACCAGCTTTGTGGATACCTCAGTGAAGAAAAAGGATAAATATATTTATGTTTTGACCACCATGGACAGAATGCACAACGAAAGTTTACCTGTTCGCTCCGACGTCTTTAAATACCGAAAGAAATACCGAAAACGATGAAACGACTCTGGCTTATCTTATTTTGGGGACTCACAACCGCAGTCTCTGCCCAAGACCTTAATCTGACGCAGTTTTATTTAACGCCCGCTTACCTCAACCCGGCTTTTGTGGGAACCACGCCTGAATTTCGACTGGCATTTCATCATCGTTCGCAGTGGAAC
>CAZNAK010000440.1:0-2729 GCA_964570645.1 uncultured Cytophagales bacterium
AGGAAAGCTTGCGTAAACAGGCTACACAACACGCCACAAATGTCGGTTTGGGCTTGACCACTTTACTGGTTATTGGCACTTCGTTTTTCCTTTGGGACAGACAGCGTGCCAACCGCAAACTCACGACCTCAAATACGCAACTCGAAAAGGCGCACGGCGAAATTCGTGACATCAACCTTTCCTTACTCAATACCCTGAGCGTAGTACAGGCACAGCAGCGAAGCATTACCGATAGCATCCACTACGCACAGCGTATCCAAAACGCAGTCTTACCCACTAAAGCGCAGCTTTCTGAGTTTTTTCCCGAATATTTTATCTTTTTCCGACCCCGTGACATCGTTTCGGGTGATTTTTATTGGTTTGGTGACCTGACAAAAGAAAAAGGAAAAGTGGTTTTAAGCGTGATTGATTGTACCGGACACGGCGTTCCGGGTGCATTTATGAGTATGGTCTGTAATGACTTACTCAACTATCTGGTAAACGAAAAGCAACTTACTGAGCCTGATCAAATTTTATCGCAGCTTCATAAAAACGTTAGACGTGCTTTACGCCAAGACCAAGGCAATAATCGTGATGGAATGGAAATGGGAATTATCTCTTGGGATGAACAAAAAAGCATACTTTCTTTTTCTGGAGCCAAAAACTCACTCATTTATTTTCAGGATGGGCAGCGACACCGTTTGACAGGAAATAAACGCCCCATTGGGGGCGATGTGTACGAAGGAAAACAAGACTTTGATTCACACGAAATTAAAATAGATCGCCCTACCACCTTCTACATGTTTTCCGATGGCTACAAAGACCAATTTGGGGGAGAGAAAGGGCGTAAGTTTATGAGTAAAAACTTTTTACGCCTTCTCGATGACTTACAAATGCTGCCCATAGAGGAGCAACAAAAAAAGCTGGAAACCACCTTTGACAACTGGCGCGGCGACCTCAATCAGCTTGACGACGTTTTGGTAATGGGTGTACGCATCGGATTCTAAAAAAAGCAAATTCAATGAAATCACTCGTATTCACCATTGCAGGGTTATTCTTTACACTCGCTGCCCACACCGCAAAATCTCAGCAAGAGCCACTGCCTGACCTCCCTGTAACCAAAGGCACTAACCAAACGGCAAGCTACACAGAAGGCATCAGGTTTCTTGAGCAACTCGCCGCCGTATCTCCCTATGTCAGTCTGGATACTACAGGTAAAACCGATGCAGGACTTCCCTTACATACCGCGATTTTTTCGGCAAAGCAGAACTTCTCACCCCAGCAAGTCCAACAAAATGGCGATTATATTTTGCTCATCAATAATGCCATTCACCCTGGCGAGCCTGATGGTGTGGAAGCTAGCTTTCAACTCCTACACGAGCTTTGCAGTGACAAACAACTCAGAAAAGAGCTTAAAAATGTCGTTCTGGTTGTAATTCCGTTTTACAACATTGGCGGAGCGTTAAACCGCAAACATTACACACGTGTCAACCAAAATGGGCCTTATGAGATGGGGTTTCGGGGTAATGCGCGTAACTTTGACCTTAACCGCGACTTCATCAAAGCTGACACCCGAAATGTACGCGCGTTTTATCAGATTTTTCATCAGTGGCTACCTGACTTTTTTGTGGATACCCACGTTTCCAACGGCGCAGACTATCAATACACGCTGACACTTTTGGGGACACAAGCAGATAAACTTAGTCCGCCACTTGGGGGCTACTTTAAGAATGAGTTTATGCCTAAGTTACAGGCTGAACTCCTCGAAAAGTATGACGAACCCACCACACCCTACGTCAACGCATGGGGAACAACGCCCGACAAGGGTTTTCCACAATTTATGGACTTACCGCGTTATTCAAGTGGTTACGCGAGCTTATTTCATGTACCGAGTATCGTTCCTGAGCTGCACATGCTCAAACCCTACCCGCGCCGAGTGGAAGCAATGTACCGTTTCCTCAAAACAATAAGTTTGATGATGGCAACAGAAGGAAAAACGCTCCGAGAAAACGCCCAAAAAGCACGAAAGCTCGAGCAGAATACATCCATGTTTCATTTTGATTGGCAACTTGACGATAGCCAAGCCGATACCATTACATTTTTAGGATATACGGCTGAGTTTCGTCCGAGTCAGGTCACTAAGCGCGAGCAACTGTATTACAACCAATCGAAACCTTACCAGAGGCAGATTCCGTTCTTTGCTTACTATAAAGCGACTCGAAATACCTCAAAACCAAAAGCTTTTATCATTCCGCAAGCGCAGTACAGAGTCTTAGATTTGCTTGGTATGAATAACGTCCAGATGGAGCGCATCAAGGAAGACAGCAAAAAAGAACTTGTTACGTACTATATCGAGGATTTTGAGACGCGGAACTCGCCTTATGAGGGACATTACCTACATTATAACACTAAAGTTCGGGAGGAAGTACAGACCGTACAGCTCCGAGCTGGGGATTATCGTGTTCCCACAGACCAGCCTAATGTATGCTACCTAATGGAGACACTCTGGCCCGAAGCCGAGGACTCTTTTTTTAATTGGAATTACTTCGATGCTATTTTACAAGAGAAAGAAGGCTTTTCGAGTTATGTATTTGACCTAATGGCAGCGCAAATTTTGGAAGAAAACCCAGACTTAGCCAGCGAACTCGAACTAAAACGCAAGGCAGATGAAACGTTCCGAGGCAGTGCCTACCAGCAACTAAAGTTCATCTACGACCGCTCATCTTACGCGGAGCCTGAATATCGTCGGT
>CAZNAK010000441.1:0-2709 GCA_964570645.1 uncultured Cytophagales bacterium
TGGAGTTGTGATTTGCTTTGTTGTTGCTCTCCTTTCGGGAATTATTCCGGCTAATAAAGCTGCAAGTCTCGATCCGATTGACTCGCTCAGGTGGGAATAGATCTGCCGAATTCTGGAATAAACTCCCCCGGTTGGTGTCCTCACCAAACGGAATTTAAAGGTTTCTCTTTACTTGAATAGGCTCATTCGCTAAATAGATTGTTTTCAAACTATACAGTATTTTTTCTGTATTGCTGATTACTCGTTTATATTCATTTTGATAGAAAAGTCCGATTTCAATTGTGATTTTGGAGTAAATCCATACTTCAGAGACATACCTCACCCATAAACTTTAACGTTTTCATCTGATTTTGTGAGGTTTATGCAGATTCAGCTAATTGCCTCACTGCTTTTTTTCGCACCATCCTGACGGCATTTGCTGTATGCACGCCAAAAAATATCCACAGCGCTTCATTCTCTTTGGTTTTGGCCTTTACTTTTAGCAGGTTGTAATGCTCTTTTTCAGTTCCAAAGCTGCCTTCCATACGACTTGCCCTTTCTTTTGTGAGAATCTTGGCCATCTCTTTTCTGTGAGACTCATGTTTGCTTGCTCTGCCTTTGCGTGTAAAGCTGGTAGTGATGCCTCTGTGCGTGCAGTACTTGCGGTTCTTGTTGGTCGCATAGATCTGGTCTGCTGACACATGCGTGGTCTTACCGAAGAATTCTTCTGACAACCAGATAGAGGACATCAGGCGGATTCCTTCATGGAAAGGATCAAAACTCAAGTGTTCAATGAAGTTGATCCCGTCAACCTGTATCATGTTCACCTTGGCACCAAACTCTACTTTCTTTATCTCCTTACCGCGAACTATTGGCCGGATATAGGATTTGGATATGCTCACCACCCTATCCGGTAAACTCTTACCGGTTTGATGTATCTGGAGTTGCTGTTTGTAGACCTTACGGATTACTTTTCTTTTCTCATAGTACTTCTGGGGGAAAGTTAGCCGAGCTGAATGGGCCTGCTCTATCTCATCCAATTGCTTGTTGAGTTTGTTCAGCAGGTACAACAAACTACGAATCCTGACAGTAGTCTGTTTCCATGGCTTCTTCCTTTTTCTCTGATATGCAAAGTACTTGTCTTTTTGCTCCAGGTACTTGCTGCGGGGCATACGGACTTTTAAGCCCTTACAGGTTCCCTTCATCTGGCTGTATACCCAATCGACACTTTCCCACAACAGCTTTACATTGGTTGGATAACGCAATTGGCTTTCATAACAGGTTGCATCCGTCAGCATAACGTTAGTATTATTCAGGTAGGGCTTCCAGTATCTTGCCAAAGCCTTCTGTGACTGCTTGATGTCGAACTTGCGACCTAATGAGCTGCGTATCTTACTGACAATCTTGTAATCAACCAGCCTCTCTCCAGGTGTGAGCAAAATGCCACAGAACAACTGGTAATCGATATTGGCATTCAGTTGCTCGATCAACTTGCGGTCCGATACGCCTGTGTATGCTTTTAAGAACATCAAGGCAAGTTTGCCCTTTGGAGAAAACAGGCTCTTTCTGCCTTTCTGATCTTTATTCAACCGAAAACTTTTTATCAGCTCAGGCCATGGGATGCTTTGATGAACACCTCCCAGATCTGAGTCAAGAAACGATTGATAATAAAGCGAAAATTCATCCCGAGGGGATAAAAAATTTATTTCGCTCAATACGTGCTGAAAATTGAGTACTTTAGCCATAGTGTAAAAAAGATTACCCCGAATTTAGCCATTATCGGCTGTTTTCGGGGTTTTTCTTGCTATGACTTATCAACGCAAAATGTTGATAACACTATGTCTCTCAATTATGCGAATGGCCCTAATGATAGTAAGGCTGTTAAGGTTTGTTCGAACTACCCATCTGTCATGAAAAACTATTATCTGTAGGTTCGAATTTAATTCTGACTAGGGGGCTTGAGAGCCGGAGGAATGGAAGAGTTAAAAGTATGTCGGTTTATTTCTTAAACAACGTATAAACCACCCCAAGGTTAACTTTGGTAATCTGGCTCCATTTTGAATTAATTTCGGGGTTTTCGAATACTTGTCCAAAACTGTAGCTAAATCCAAAGGAGAGGTTTATCCCTAACTGAGGGGTAGCCTGGTATTGCCCACCAAGCATTAGGCTCAGGCCAAAATCGGATAAGTTAAATTTATCAATACGATAGGGCTCAATGCTTCCTTTTGAAATTTCGGCAAATGTGATACCTGTAGTACTGCCAGAAAGTGTAAACTCATTTGATCCCTGATGCAGATTTGTTTCGGAAAGATCGATACCATCATTAGGATCAAAATAATAAATCTCACCACCGTTCATTGTAGCATTCAATAGCAGGGAATAAAAAAAGTTAAGGTTTAGCAATACCTTAAATTTTTCACTACCCCGTTCGTAACCTATCCCTATCGGAATTGTCAGGTAATTTACTCTGTAATCAGTTTGGTACAGGTAGTAACTGTTGCTCAGTTTTTGCCCTGAAGTATCAGAAAACAAAAGGTTTCCCGTAAGTTCAAAAGGACGACTGTCGTACAAGGCAGCTAGCTTAATTTTAAATCCGTCATTAATATAATATTCACCAAACAAACCGGTTGTAAAACCAACTTTTGAGGTTGGTACATAAAATGAACTAAACTCATTAATACTTGTAAACTGAACTCCGCCTTCAATTCCAACATTGAACAAACCTTTTTT
>CAZNAK010000442.1:0-2707 GCA_964570645.1 uncultured Cytophagales bacterium
AAGTTTTCGTCATATCCGTACAGCGGTAATTTTGACTTCAGGGATATTGCTTGTTGAGCATTATTTTTATTTTCAGTATCATTATTCTCTTGTACTCAACAATGGACAGGTGGTTTGTGCTTGGTTTGCCCTGATTCCCACTTGGGTGTGGAGCATCTTTGCAGATCTGACGAAATTTGCTACCACAGAAAAAGCCAGTACGCTAACCCCTTCGGTCGCTGGTTTTCTGTTCATCGTACTTAGTATTTTTATTCACGCGGAGAACACACGTCTGCTGCAAAGCCCCGATTTATTTGAAGCTACGGGTTTTGATCAGCAGGGCTATTTTCTACACTTTTATTTTAAAGAAGATAGTACCTTTGTGCTTGAGCAGCGGTTTGATAATACTTCGGAACATTATTTTGGTTCTTACAAACGCTGCGGGACACAGCTCAAGTTAGATCATAATCCGATCCCCGAGGTACTTAAAAGTCAACATTTTATTATCTATCCTGACGCAAACGTCGGGAAGTCTAATTTTGGGAAGATGAACTTTTTTGAGGTTGATAAATTGGGTATGAAACGAGAGCGGTTTGTTTTCTCCGTTCGTGATGCCTCGGCTTTGTATCAATAACTACACGTGTATGAACATTGAAGAATTTCGTGACTTTTGTCTTGCTTTCCCTGCCGCTACTGAGGATATGCCCTTCGACAACAAGATTCTGGCATTTAAAGTCCTTGGAAAAATCTTCGCCTTGACAGATATTGACGCCTTCGATAGCATTAACCTAAAGTGCGATCCTGAAGTTGCCCAAGAGCTTCGTGCCAAGTACCCTTCGGTTCAGCCCGGCTACCACATGAATAAAAAGCATTGGAATACGATAATTCTGGATGGTGAGCTAGATGATCGAGAACTAAAACACTGGTTGCGGCACTCGTACGAAAAAGTAGTAGCGGGGATGCCCAAAAAAGATCGGAAAACCCTCAAAGAGGCAGCGAAGCGATAAGTGCGGCGACCACCAAAATCTATGGGATTGAAATATAAAAGCTAAGAGACACACAAATGTGTGCCTCTTTTTGGTTTATTTACTGGATGTACGTATTGGTTTAAACACCAAACTTTTCATTTTCGCCGAGGTCAGGTGTTGTCTCTTCTCGGAGGTTTGCCTTTGTAATTTCAAAGAACTGAACGAACTTATTTTCTTTCGTATTCCAATGTTCACCTTTATTGATTTTTACTTCCAACAGAGCAACATCTGGATCATTTTTTCCATTCTCAAACCAAGCACTCACCCACGGGTTCCGGTACTTATAAATGAGTTTTTTATCTTCATTAAGCCTCGCTTTTCCAGTCATAGAAACATAGGTTTGTTACTCGAGATCAGAAAACGTGATGCATATATCTCGATCACCTTGTATCTCATGGACTTTTTCGTGGTGTTTGGACGTATAAAAATAGAGTGTCCCTTCATACTCATCTTGAACCAACGACATGGGACGCGCCCGCATCCGATCGTTTTCGTTGGTTTCTTTCGAGACCAACATCCCGACTTTAATATCTTTTATTAGATTCCAAATCTTTTGCTTGTATTCTGGACTAGACATATTTTATACTTATTAGTTTAATAAATAAACTATTTAGTCCGTTTAGTGCTACGATTTTTTCTGATTCGCGTCATTAAGGAGAGTTTTTCACTAGTCGTCCTCCTCCACAATCACTACTTCACGCACCAAAGAAGAAGCACTAAAGATACCTAGTCCGCCACCTTGAATGTTTGTGGGCGGATTGACGGGTGGAGGTGAAAATAAACCGCCATCGTTGAAAGCCAGCGTCAGTAGTTCATTGTAATAATTAAATACTTCTTCGTTCAGGGAGTATTGTTCTAAGGCAACCGTATCACCTAGCTCAAAAGCATAAGGGAGTTCTAGGTTTTCAATGTTTTCTTGTACAAACTCGTCATCAGCGAGTAAAATATCATCGAACTCATCAAAAAGGGTATCGTTACGATAGACGCGCCAGCGATAGAAGTTATCCTCGTTAGGTGGCTCTTTGGCAAAGAAGTAGAGGTAGTAACCCTCGTCACGGAAGATGGATTCTTCCACAAACCGCGTCACGATGGAGTCGATCTGCGTAACGGGGAGTAGGTCTGAGGTCGCCGTAAATAACTGCCCATTAGCCTCTACGGTGAGCGTATAGGTTCGCCCGACCTGCCCACGAAAGTTGGGGTCTTCGGGGAAATAAAGCCCATCTAGCTCATCGCCTTCTGAGAAGGGAAAGACATTACCTAAATCATCGGATACTTGCACACTCACGTTCGTAATACGTTTGGCAGCCGTAGGGTTATAAAAATCCAGCGACTGCGTAATCTGTGCGTAGGAATACCCTGCTGTGTCAATGACTTCCGCTTGAATGACCACTAAAGGCTCCTCGGTGTTGTTAAGCTCAAGGTCGATTACTTGCTCACAGGCAAAAGCTGTAAAAAGAAACGGGAATAAATACCCAAGGTTTTTCATTTTTGAAGTCGTTATATGTTTAATTGGTCGTCTGTGAGGACACAGACGAAGGTCTATTAAAGTTATTTTTTACTCACAAATTTGAAGTTATACGTCACCGAAGGAATGATTCCGAAAAGTGTCGTCTGGACAGCTTCCGTTTGGCTGGGGTTATCTTCGTTTTCGCGGAAATAGATGCTAAATGCGTTGTAGCGATTGTAAAGATTATAAATGG
>CAZNAK010000443.1:0-2703 GCA_964570645.1 uncultured Cytophagales bacterium
ACCGCCTTCCAGTGAACGCAGTCTTGTATTTTTAACACAATTCATACGCGCTTGTACAGCGTGAGCATGACAAGAATACCTTTAAACTCGGTGAGGGGCTGGTCGGGCAGGTAGCTTTAGAGCGCAAGATGATCTTGTTAACTCAGGTGCCCGACACGCAAACGCCGATTACAACGGGTACGACACAGCGTCGCCCACTTAATATCATCGCCTTTCCACTCATTTACGAGGGTGAGCTTTGTGGAGTTATTGAGCTTTCTTCCTTCCACCAGTTCCACCGGACGGAGCAGCAGTTCATTGAAGAGATTAGTGAAACCATTGCCTCACACATCTACTCGGCACAGCAAAGCGAACGCATTCAGGGCTTACTCACAGAAGCCGAAAGAGCCAAAAACGAAGCGAAGGCACAGACCGAAAAAACCATTGCCGCCAACGAGCAGCTCAAAGAGCAGCAAGCTAAACTAGAGCAGCAAACGCGTGATCTCCAGCAACAAGCCGAAGAACTCCAGCAGCAGTCCGAGGAAATGCAACAGCAATCCGAGGAGCTTCAGCAGACCAACGACACCCTCGAAGAGCAGCGTGAAGCCTTAGAAAAGCAAAATAAGGAGATGGAGGAGAGCAAAGCCAAACTGGAAGAGCAAGCCAAAGAACTCACAACGGCAAGCCAGTACAAATCTGAGTTTTTGGCAAATATGTCCCACGAGCTACGAACGCCACTCAACTCGATTATTTTACTCTCCGATATGCTCCGCCGTAACGCCAAGGGCAACCTGACGGAAAAAGAGTCACAGAAAGCACAGATTATTTACCACTCAGGCAACGATCTCCTAAACCTCATCAACGACATTCTGGATTTTTCCAAGATTGAGGCAGGACGAATGACCGTTAATCTGCACCACTTCCAAACGCGTGAACTCATCGAAGAACTTCACGGGCTTTTTGATGAAATGGCAAATCAAAAAGGATTAGAGTACCAGTTGGAAGATCATTTTCAGGGCGAACTGGTCAACGATAAAGATAAAATCAAACAAGTCCTCAAAAACTTCTTATCCAATGCCTTCAAGTTCACCAAGGCAGGAGGTGTCACCTTCCGCATTGAAAATCACGACGACCCAGAGTTAACCCTAAAACTCTCGGTGACGGACACTGGCATTGGCATCCCAGAAGAAAAGCAACAGGTAATCTTTGAAGCCTTCCAGCAGGCAGATGGCTCTGTTTCGAGAGAATTTGGTGGTACGGGCTTAGGCTTATCCATAGCCCGTGAAATGTCTCGGCTCTTAGGCGGAGAAATCGGGCTGGCAAGTAAGCTAGGAGAAGGAAGTACATTTTACATGCTCATCCCTGTAAAAAATGAAGCCATCCAAAACGGCAGGCTCGGTAAGGACGTAGAAGTCAACTACCAAAAACCAAGCGGCGAACGACGCAAAATTCAGGGTAAAACCACGCGCTCAAGTAAAATTGCCAAAACGGAATCCGATGAAGCACGCGTACGCGAAAAAGTAGGCTCCTACCGGCCACAAGTCGGAAGGCTAACGGTCAATGACGACCGAAGTCAATTAAGTCAAGAAGATCGTTACATTCTTATTGTCGAAGATAATGTGGACTATGCCAACAGTCTTGCCGAAATCATTCGTGAGTCCGGTTTTAAGGCCATTATCACGATTCAGGGTAGAGATGCAATTTCACTCGTTGAGGAATACGAACCTATGGGAGTCTTGCTTGACCTTGGACTGCCAGATACGTCAGGCGAAAGCGTGCTAGACCACTTTAAGCGTAACGAGAGCTTGCGGCATATTCCCGTCTGTATTGTATCGGCACGAGATGTTGATTTATCCTTGCTAGAACGCGGGGCTATCGACTACCTACAAAAACCCATTGCGGCCGAGGAGGTCAAAGATGCCATCCAGCGATTGGTGGGTATCTCGGAGAAGTCCACCAAACACCTGCTCATCGTTCAGGATAATCCCGCACAAAACAAGGAAATTCTTGAACTCATTGGGCGCGAAGGGGTCGAAAGCTACGCCGTCAATACCGTTGACGAGGCCAAGCGCGAACTCTCACGCGAAGTCTATGATGCCTTGGTGATTGATATCGCCGTAGAAAATAACCGAGGGCTTGAGGTTTGTCATCACGTCAAAGACCTGAGACTAAAACTTCCAATCATCGTCTATACCGCTGATGACCTAACAGAAGAGGAAGAAAAAGAGCTACAATTACAGTCCGTCAGTGTGATCATTAAAAGTGATGAGTCAGAGTTTCAGCTTATCGAAAAAGTCAGGCTATTTCTCCATCAGATGAAAAAAGAGCAAGAGCAAGCCAAAAAAGAGCCTGTTGCGTTTGTGCCACCCGAAGAACCCGAAGCCCCCCTTATCAACGTTGACGATATACTGGCCGACGATCAGGAAGGCTCGGACGAGTTACAGGGAATGCGGATTTTGGTCGTCGATGATGATGTTAGAAACGTATTTGTGATCACCTCGGCACTTGAAAACCATGATGCCACCATGTTTGAAGCCTTCAACGGTCAGGAAGCCCTAGAAGTCTTGGATCAAGAGGAGATTGATCTTGTCCTGATGGATATTATGATGCCGATCTTGGATGGCTATGAAACCATGCGTCTCATCCGCCAAAAGCCCGAGTTTAAAGACCTTCCGATTATCGCGGTTACGGCAAAAGTGCAAGAGGAAGACCGCGAAAAATGCT
>CAZNAK010000444.1:0-2703 GCA_964570645.1 uncultured Cytophagales bacterium
CGTTTTTTTGTGTGTGATGTTTAAATTCTTTATGAGAATATGAGTTTGCGAGCCATGCGCCTCAAAGATGACGAAACCAAAGCTACCCTAGCCGAGATGCTAGACGTGCAGGTGGATGACCTCCGTCTAAATCTCGACTTAATTCTACCTATCGGACTGATTGTCAATGAACTAGCAACCAATGCCTTCAAATACGCTTTCTCGGAAACCGATACGCCCAAACTTTCTGTCTATCTCAAAAAAGACGCACAAAAGCTGCTTAAATTACGTATTCAGGACAACGGAAAAGGAAGGCAAGAGAAGAAAAGTGAGTCTTTTGGTTTGCGGCTCGTTACTATTTTGAGTAAGCAAATCAAAGCAAAAATGGAGGTAGTCTCGACCAAAGGAGTAGCCTATCATTTGGAGATTCCGTTTACATAACTCATGTTATGCACCAATAGCTCCTTCTCCCTTTAGAGAAGGTTGGGATGAGGCGAAAACAAGAGATTTGCGTAACATGAGTACATAAAAAATCCCCTTGGAATAAATTTAACTCCAAAGGGATCTATGACTTATTCCAGCTAGCTTTTTAAGCCATTACAGGAGCTTCCCATTGGAATAAGGGATAGTTTTCCATCCAGTCATTAACGGCTTTACGTACTTCTGTGATAACCGTCTCGTTATCGTGGTTCATCAAGACACGATCAATGTGATCTACGATACGCTCCATATCCGATGGCATCAATCCACGTGTGGTGATCGCTGCCGTTCCGACGCGCATCCCCGAAGTCGTGAACGGTGATTTGTCGTCAAAGGGAACCATATTTTTGTTGATCGTAATATCAGCTTTGATGAGCGTATTTTCCGCTAGTTTGCCCGTCAAGCCCTTAGAACGAAGGTCAATTAAAATCAAATGATTGTCCGTTCCGCCCGAAACAACTTCATAGCCTCGGCTAACAAAGGCTTGCGCCATTGCTTGTGCGTTTTCTTTGACGCGATGAATGTAATGCTCATACTCCTCCGTTAGTGCCTCCCCAAATGCCACGGCTTTTGCAGCGATAATGTGTTCTAAAGGTCCGCCCTGTGTCCCCGGAAACACCCCCGCATCAAGGAGTTGTGACATCATTTTGGTCTTTCCTTTCGGCGTTTTGATACCAAATGGGTTTTTAAAGTCCTGCCCCATCATAATTAAGCCTCCACGCGGCCCGCGCAACGTTTTATGTGTCGTTGTCGTAACAATATGACAATGAGGAAGCGGGTCATTTAATGTTTTCTTGGCAATCAGTCCCGACGGATGCGAAATATCAGCCAGAAGAAGCGCACCCACCTCGTCGGCAATCTCGCGCAAGCGGACATAATCCCAGTCACGTGAATATGCCGAAGCTCCACAAATAATCATTTTGGGTTTTTCGTGCTGCGCGATTTCGGCAACATTTTCCCAGTTGATCAGTCCCGTTTCCTTCTCGACTCCGTAGAACTTAGCATTGTAAACCTTTCCCGAAAAGTTGACGGGAGAGCCGTGTGAAAGGTGTCCGCCGTGCGCCAGGTCAAAACCCAAAGTTGTATCACCCGGGTTTAGGGTGGCTAGCATAACGGCTGTGTTTGCTTGTGCGCCAGAGTGAGGCTGAACGTTAGCCCAGGCGGCACCAAAAAGCTCTTTGGCTCGTTCGCGGGCGTGGTCTTCAATTTCATCTACCACTTCGCAGCCTCCGTAATAGCGTTTTCCGGGCAAGCCTTCCGCATATTTGTTAGTCAGGACGCTACCCGCGGCTTCACGCACTTGGTCGGAGGCAAAGTTTTCGGAAGCAATAAGTTCGATGCCTTTACGCTGGCGTTCTTCTTCACGGTCAATGAGGGAAAATATTAGATTATCGCGATTCATAAGTATTATATTTCGTTCGGTTTGTGACAAATATAGACAAGGAATTGTTAACTAGAAGAGTTGTAAAATAACAAAAGTCTTGCACTATCCGCACAAGACCTCCACTATTTTTTGTATAAACACTCTAATCCGTTGTCAGATAGCCTCTGAAATTACTCCACCTCAAAGGCAACATGAAGATGCTCCCAGAAGAGGTGCACTTTGCCTTCTTGCACCTTGAAAGTCATGCGTTCCATCATTTCCTCGTACTCTGCTGGATTCACTTCCACGCGTAGCGCATCTTTTTCTTCCTTGTGATTATAAGCTCCCCACTGGTCGGCTTCGGTATTAAAGATAAGCGTCCAAGCCTCTTCTGTCGGGATGGTAAACAGGGCATATTTTCCAGCTTTGAGTTCTTTACCCTCGATGTTTACGTCTTCACTAAACTCAATCGTTGTGGCTTCGTTGGCTCCTGTACGCCAGATTTTGCCATAAGGCACAAGACCACCCCAAACTTGACGGCCTTTTACGGCGGGCTGACTATAATCTATGCGTACTTCTGTCTCGCCGATCGTGCCCTCAGCTACTGCGGGAGGACTGGGGCGGTTGCTCTTATCCGATTGGGCACAAGCTGTGGAAACAAAAAGTACGAGAAATGCGAAAAGTCCAATTACTTTTTTCATAAGTGTTTGATGATTAGATTTCCAGTAAGGAGAAGCAAATGCCGTGCAAGGTTTATTTTTGGGCATAAAAGTTATGTTAATGTCTTTGCCTGTTTTTCCTGAATTGCCCCTTTTTCATTTCCAAAAAATGACTACATTACAAGTCAAAACCTACTATTCTCTATGTCTGACATCAAAAAT
>CAZNAK010000445.1:0-2695 GCA_964570645.1 uncultured Cytophagales bacterium
AAGCCTAGCTGTCGCTGCTCGTAAGCGCGTAACAGCATCCCACTGCCAAATTGCTCATAGAAGTTGCCTGCCGTCACTTCAAGATTACCTTTTTGGTACTGTACAAAACGGTTCGCGATACCACTTCCGTCAAACTCACTCGGGTAGCCCAGAAGGGCAGGGAAATAGGCTTCGTAGCGGACACCAAAACGAAAGTCCCCAACCTGATAGTTTAGATTCAGGTAAGTGTTTGTCCCGATGCGTTCCTCGGGCGGGACAGCATCAAATTTGTTACTCACCGAGTCGTCGATGTAATACTGAAAATCGCTCTGAAAACTGCCCGTAAGCGTACCTTCACTCAGGTTTTGGGCCGAGAGCGTAAAGGCTCCCATGCCGAGAAACAACAAGGCAAGTATAAGTCTCTTTTGGGCCATGATCTTAGTAGTCAGACCACAAAAGTAGTCAGTCTTTAACAAATTCCTAAAAGTGCCAGCGTTTTCGTGGGAATATTAGGGCATTTCTTCTACGATGGCCTCGACGATTTTGCTCAAATAACGCTCGTCTGTCTGATCAAAGGTGTTGAGGTGCTCGCTGTCAATGTCGAGTACCCACGCCACTTGATCATTTTTTATGCCCGGCAATACAATCTCGGAGCGCGTTGCGGCACTACACGCAATATGCCCGGGAAAAGCATCTACGTCGGGAACGACCATATTTTTTCGTTCCGAATACGCCGCACCACAAACGCCCTTATGAAAGGGAATACGTGTACAGGCAATCGGACCTTGGAACGGTCCGAGCACCAAACTCTTCGCTCTGACGAGATAGAATCCCACCCACCAAAAGTTAAACGTCTCACGAAGTGCCGCCGATACGTTCGCCATATTCGCGATTAGGTCGGACTCGCCTGCCACTAAACTCTTAATCTGAGGAAGAACAAGCTGGTATTTGATTTCTTTGCACTCGGTTTTAGGGACAATTAAAGCTTCCATAATAAAAAACGGGTACTGTGATAAAGTACCCGTCTTAACGAACGTCGTAACGTATGGTTTGAGAATAGAATGTGAATTTTACTTCACGATAGCTAAGAATTTATCTTGCCAAAAAACACCTTTGTCGGTAATTTGAAGGTAAAGCATACCTCCCTCTTCCACGAGTTTGTAAGAACTTTCAGGGCGTTCAGGTACGAGGTCTATTTTTCTAGCTTTCAGATCTTTTCCAATCGCAATTTTTGCTTCCTCACGGATGTCAATCTTGGTGAAGTGCTTGAGGTTACGGTCAGACTCAAAGCCACGTCTTTTGTTCACCAACACATCCTTTTTCTTGAGTTCGCGGTTTGTTCCGATAATATAGTAGGCGGTATTGAGGTCAAGTTTGGTCTGATCTAAGCCTGTTTGGAGGGAGTCCCCACGGCTCACTTCCACGGTATATTGAACGGTAAGCCCTGCTACCTCGTCTTGTAGGCTTTCGATTTGCATTTGGAGGTCAGCAATTGTTTGATCTTTGTCGTCAATCGTTTTTCTCAACTGAACGACCATTCCTTCGAGGCTTTTTACGGTGCCAGAGAGGTTACTGTTCTCTTTGGCTTTTTGCTGGAGGCGCGCTTCGAGTTCACGGATACGGGCGCGGCTGTCGCGGAGCTGTGCGTCGATGGCTTTCATGCTCTGGCTAATGGATGCGCCGCCCATCGCGCCAGAGAGGTCACCCGAACGCATATCGGCAGAAATCTGGCGGATGCGGTTTTCCATCTCGCGCATAGAGTCAAGTTTGCTGTAAATTGCGTCCATTTCGGTGGTCAGACCGCTGATATAAATACTGTCTTGGCGTTGTTTTTCGAGCAAAACAGCGTTTTTTCCTTCCAATTCTTCTATTTTGGCATTGTTACAACCCGAAAGAAGAAACAGAAAAAACAATAAAAAAAGTGCGTTAAGTCGCTTCATAATGCTGTAAGGTATGTTTGATGTAAGCACGAGCAAGATAAGTTTTTTTTAGAGATGGACAAAAGAACACCCCAAAGGCTTCCATTAACTGCATGTAGGTCGTTATCGAGATACGACAAATATGTAGCGGAAAGCTGTTTGTTTTTTTCAGCGAGTCCTCTTTAAGAGCAAAGATGAAAGTTGGCAAAGCCATAAATGATTATATCGCACAAGCTAAACGCTTGAACGAGTGCGTAGCTTCGGATTGGATAGGGGAGGCGGTAAGGATGCTAGCAACGAGAGGAGAGAATATTTTCACGACATTCAGAAAAGCATCACTATTTCTTATCTTTGCCTAAAACGAACGCAAAAAATATGGCTTCTACCCTTATTCTTAACGCTACCCTCGTTAACGAAGGTGAAACCCAAAACGCAGACCTCCTTATTGAAAACGGTCGCATTGCCAAAATCGGTAACGGTTTATCTGAAAAAACAGCAGATCGCACCATCGACGCAACGGGAAAGTACCTTATCCCCGGTGTAATTGATGACCAAGTACATTTCCGTGAGCCAGGCTTAACCCATAAAGCCGAAATTTACACCGAAGCACGGGCGGCTGTCGCGGGTGGCACAACGACCTTCATGGAGATGCCCAACACCGTCCCGCAGGCATTAACGCAGGAGTTACTGACACAAAAGTATGATCGGGCGGCGGCTTGTTCCTTAGCAAACTACTCCTTTTTTATGGGCGTATCGAACGATAACCTTGAAGAGGCCCTCAAAACTGACCCTAAAGC
>CAZNAK010000446.1:0-2691 GCA_964570645.1 uncultured Cytophagales bacterium
CATGTCAATGATACCTAATCCCGCTCCACCCTTTGGAGATACTTGGCCTTTGGCAAGTTGTTCACGATACATCGCTTTTAACTCTCCTCTTTCACAGGCTTCGTTCACCTTTTTGATATGATTTTCGAGCTTTTCAACTTCTCGGTGGTATAAATAGTTTCCCGTGATCACCCAGTAATCTCCGCCGTCTCTTCCTACCATGAAAAGTACTGCATCCGACCCAAAGAATGGTAACACATGATGGTAAAGATTCTGAATCGCCTCAATCGCAATGTAGTTGAGCTTTTTCCTTATCTTACCACGAACTCCTCTGTTTAGCAATGCAGCATCAACCGCCTCGATAGTCTGGTCAAGCTCCTTTCTCGTTCCCTGTCCTTTAAAAGAAACAAATACCTCCTCCAAGAGCAAAACGTTATAATGATCCGTAAGTTCCAAAGTACTATGTTCGTCGGATTGATTTAGAATTTATCAAAATTAACTATATTATTCTTATCTGCTAACATAAGCAATTTATTTGGTTTTAAACCGTCTTTGTCGCAAAAAAATAAGATTTTAATCAGTCACAATTTAGTGGATGATCAGAAACAGGATACCTTCCGTAGTAATTATAATGCCACCACTCGGAGTTAATCGACGTAAAGCCATACTTATAAAGTACCGTTTTGAGTAGTTTGCGACGTTTCAATACCTCTGAAGGTAAGTTTGTATAGGAGTGGTGCGCTGCTTTTCCAAAAAAATCATACGCAGTACCCATATCCAGTTGCTCTCCCGTTTGGGCACTAACAAGCGTCAAATCAACAGCTGCCCCACGGTTGTGATTAGATCCATATCGCGGGTTAGCCACGTACTGCTTCTTATCTGTACTGTTCCAAAGCTCCCACTGCACAGATAAAGGACGATACCCATCAAAAATTTTTATTTTGTAGCCCTTAGTTTTAAAATCTTGGTGTGCCTCAACCAGAGCCAAGGCGACCTCCTTTCGGAGTAATACCTTTGGGCACGGATAAACAGCCTTCCCCATAAAGTTGTCCGTTGTCGCATAACGAACATCAAGTATAAAAGTGGAATCTAGGCTTAATAGTTCAACAAAAGAGGTGTCAGCAACTATCAACTGGTGAGTAGCGGGCAGAGTAAAGCCCTCAGTGCTGTATGATGATAGCTCTGAGGAGATAAGGACAGTAAAGCTGAGCTTTAAAATAAGTAACAAGGTACACATTCCTAAAACTGTATTTCAGTTTCAGGAAGTAGTTTTCTTAATCGAGACTCCATCATCTTTCGCTCAATATCTTTTGGCGGATTGTCTCCATAGGCCTCACGAATTACTGACTCATTGATGTTCTTTGGCTTGAGCTTATTGTCACTCAGATTGAGATATTTGAGGTTTTCGAGGTTTTGGATTTCTTTAGGAACTTCGCTGATTTGATTGTACTCTAGTGCTAGTTCCTCAAGGTTTTGCAGCTTTCCTATTTCTGAGGGCAGCTCCGTAAGCTGATTGAACCCTAACTGAATCCTACGAATCTGTTGAAAGCCACCGATTTGAGAGGATAAAGTTGAGATTGCGTTCATGGATAAGTCCAAGTACTCAAGGCGAGGCAAATCGTATAGTTCCTTAGGAACCGACTGAACTTCGTTCGTATTTAGGTTGAGTTCCTTCAGGTTTTCAAGTTGATTAAAGCCTTTGGGAAGCGTCTCAATTTGGTTATCGTTGGCGCGTAAGACTTGAAGATTTTTAAGGTTTGTGATCTCCGAAGGTAAAATGGTCAGTGCGTTACTCGCAATATCTAACTCCTGCAAATCTACTAACTGATCAATGCTTGTAGAGAGTGAGTCTAAGCCTTGACCGACAAGATGAAGCCGATATACTTTTTCAGAAGACTGTAATGCTTCTTCAAGGGAAGGAAAAATCTTTTCCTCTGATAGCTCTTCCAAACTCAGTAGCCCGTTACTGTTTTTCGGGCTATCCGCATCCGTTTTCTCCGCTGGTTGGCAGCTCCAAATCAATAAAAAAAGAGCAAAAGGTAGTATGGCTTTATTCATTTTCATTACGTTTCTTACGTTAGGCTTTTCTAAACAAGGCTACAAATATTGGACTAATTTGGTCATGAAGACATTTCCTGTAACCTATTTTGCAACATTCTTGGAAGTTGTCCCCATTCAGACGCGCTCAGGTACATTAGCTTACCCCGGATACAGGCATTTTGCGATCTACTTTTTTCACTAAGCCCTGTAGTACCGTCCCCGGACCACACTCAATGAACGCTGTTGCACCGTCTGCCATCATTTTTTGTACCGACTGTGTCCATTTGACAGGTGCCGTCAGTTGGGCAACCAAGTTAGCCCGAATTTCCGTAGGGTCGGTATGAGGCGTGGCGGTGACATTTTGATAAATTGGACAAAGGGGAGCTTTGATGGGTGCTGCCTCAATAGCACCAGCAAGCTCTTGACGGGCAGGTTCCATAAGTGGAGAGTGAAATGCACCGCCCACCACCAAAGGAAGCACACGCTTTGCACCCGCTTCTTTCAGCTTTTCGGTAGCCAGCTCAATACCTTTTAGCGATCCCGAGATCACAATCTGGCCCGGACAGTTGTAGTTGGCAGGGACGACCACAGCAGAAACGAACTCACAAATCTTGGCTACCACCTCGTTCTCCATACCTAAAACGGCTGCCATCGTTGACTTTTCAAGCTCAC
>CAZNAK010000447.1:0-1722 GCA_964570645.1 uncultured Cytophagales bacterium
AGATTATGGGTTTTCATGCTGTTAAAAAAGGCTTTCCCGTACGCCATTTACGGGATGAAAACGCCCTTCTGACAGGTATTGAATGGTGCTTGGATAGCTACGGCGCGTACCTCAAAAAAGGCGATTATAAGAATGCCTTCCATATCCACAACACCGGAAACCCGCTCCCGTTTTCGGGTATTCCCTTTACCACTGACCCTGCCTACGTCGAAAAGGGAGTCGCTTACATGAAGCTTTTAGAAAAACCTCAAATTCCACAATCTGATGCCAGAAACTAATTTTTCCGAAGATGTGTACGCCGTCGTACGACTTATTCCAGTAGGTCGAGTTACCTCTTATGGCGCGATTGCGAAGTATCTGGGTAAACCACGCGGAGCCAGAACGGTCGGTTGGGCGATGAATAACTCGTTTAAGGAAGGGGATGTACCTGCTCATCGCGTCGTGAACCGTAACGGACTATTGACGGGCCGTCATCACTTTTCTCCTCCCGAAGCCATGCAAGAACGCCTTGAAGCGGAGGGAATTAAAATCGTGGATCACGAAATTCAAGATTTTGAAGCTCGCTTCTGGAATCCGAGTGAGGAGTTGTTGGGGTGAAGCAGAGGTTTGTGCCAAACCAAGACCCTTCGTTCTTTTCTAAAAAGAGGTATGTTATCTTTGTGTCCTTGCTAAAATCAAAATCTTACCATGGACTACCAACACCTTCGTCGCTTGCTGGTGCGGGCAAGCGACTACTTTCGTATCGGCTGGCAGATCGTTACGCCGACCTACACGTACATGACCGAAGAGTACGACGCTGACCTGACGGTACTGTACCGGAATTTCTTTTTTGAAGAAGAGAACGTTACGCTCGGTCGCGAAGAAGACCAAACCCTGATCCTAGAAGCCGAATACAGCGTCCTTACCCCCTTCCGCACGTCGCTGGGGGCTTCTATTTTTTTGGGAAAACGCGGTTTCCTGACCGGCGAAGTCGAGTACCTCAACTACGGCAGTGCCCGGCTTGGCTCGCCGAGTTTTGCCGATGATTTCCGAGAGAATAATAATACGATTGATGCCCTCTACACCTCGGCGTTTAACTTCAAGGGCGGTGCCGAAATCCGGCTCGATCCGATTCGGCTGCGCGGCGGCATAGCACTGTATGCCGACCCTATCGACGACCGCGACAGCCAAGATATGACGATTTACAGTGGCGGAGCGGGCTACCTAAACGAAAAATTCGCGCTGGATTTGGTGATCTCGTACCGCAGTTCGGAGCAGACGTACGTGCCGTATCAGGTGGCGGATGCGCAGTTTGACCAGTCGGCACAAATCGAGAGCAGTATGCTAAACATCGGCGTTACGCTGAGTTGGTTTTTGAATAACTGACTGGTGTAGCGATGAAATAGGACGCACGTCCTATCCGCTTGTATTCCATCCCTTCGGGATTCCCGGGAGCTAAAAGTCCCGAAGGGACGAGATACACCAACGATGAACGTAAGTCCTTCGATTTAAAACGCATGGCAAATGCAACGATAACGCTTCGCGATTACAAATCGCGAAGCGCGGGATTAGATATACCGCTTTACCCGTCGGCAGATGCCCCCTCCTTAAATAGTCGCTCCATAAAGACACCGATATACGCCCCGAAGCCGGTCTCGATGATCGTAAAGACAATCATTAGTATATCAAAGGGAAGGATACGAAACGCAGCCTGCAAAATAAGTAAGCCAATGATGAGTAGCA
>CAZNAK010000447.1:1732-2684 GCA_964570645.1 uncultured Cytophagales bacterium
GGTGTGTCCAGATGAGCAAAGTCGAAACCTGAGAAAGCATCTGCGGAATTGGCTCGGTGCTGGCTTCTGACTTGGGGTTGTGGTTGATAACATATTTTACCACTGCCGAAACATACAGCGTATGCACGGGAGCGAGCAGAGCAAGCAACTGCTTGATTTCGTCGGGAGTAAAGCCTTTAGTAAAGACTTGCAACAAAAATACTAATACCAAAATACCATTTAGTACTAGAATGTTTTTCCCTAGCCGCTGCTTAAACTGTGTCTCGGTCATGGTTATCAGATTAAGTTTACAGTTGTTTGAGTAGCATACGTTTAATTTTTCGGGCGTACCTTTTTACTTCGTCTTTGTCGATAGACTTATAGTCGCGGCGGTTAGGGCCGCGAAACCAGCCCGGCCCGTATTGCCCCTCCACTTGACAAAAGAAGGTAATCGTATTACCCTCCTCTTTCAAGTCCACCAGAATACGAATGCGCTCAAAGTAGCACGTCAGGCAACCCTTGAGGATTTCTTCTTTGAGGTTCATTACCTCAACCTCCACCACGGCTTCGTCGTCTTGGAGGGCTTCTACGGTAGCATCCGTAAACCAAGAGCCTTTCTCTTCATAGTATTCCTCTAGCGCACTGCGTATCTTCCGTCGTACTCTAAGGAAACGCCCCCGCACATCTTCCGTTTTGGTTATGGGAAGGCTAGCAGTGGGCAACGAAAAATCCACTTTCATCACGGACTTGGTGCGCACAGAGTCCAGTTGAATTTGTAGCTTTCCATTCTCCGGGTCAATACCAAAACGCTCTTTGTACGGCACGGAGTCATCGGAAAAAATATAGACTAAGGTCTGCTCGCGTGGTACCCCCGCCAAAAACGAAAACTTCCGAAAAACCTGCTGCCGTGCATCTGCCCCGTCGTTGGCTTCGGCAAAAGACGGCACGGTGGCCGAGGCAACCGGAGGCTGAT
>CAZNAK010000448.1:0-2683 GCA_964570645.1 uncultured Cytophagales bacterium
AGGTATTCAAATCGCTCAAAACCGTTTTCTTCAAGGACGTATTTGAGGTTTTTGGTAAGATTCTGTTGATTACTCTTATCAGCTAACTTGAGGTAAATAACCTGATGTTCTTTTTCTTTGAGCTTGTCGGCAAAAGCGCGCATTGCCAAAAAAAAAGCTACGACTTTTTGGACATGATGCTGCACATAATCCGTTTCCTGCCGCATTTCCATTAGGACGTAGGTTATTGCGTCATCAGTTTCTGAGAACCAAGAATGCTGTGCGTTAAGCTGATCGCCAAGGATGAGTCGTAAGGTCTTTTTCATGACAAGAAAAGACTTCGCGTACTCTATTTGTTAGTTCAAAAAGAGGATAAGCCTAAAAAAAATCAAGTAAGCATAGCTCTTTCATAAGGTCGTACACCTAAAAAAACTCTCTCCACTAAATTACCTACTTAGAAGCATTCTAAATTTCATCCATTTTTTATTTTATATGAAAAATTACCAGCATTAAAAAATTAAACCCAAACAAACTAATAATGGCAAATGTATTATGGCTTCAAGGGGGAGCGTGCAGTGGCAACACCATGTCCTTCTTGAATGCGGAAGAACCCCCCGTTTGCTGGCTTTGTTTTATGTATGTCAGCGGATGCTGACCTTATGATAGGCACAAGCAAGGACGCTTGCGCCAGAGGGGTACATAATAGGATCACAAACCATTCCGCATCCGTCAAATTGAATGGAACATTACATTTTCAGTGCCTCCAAAGCACGCACTTTGTCCCTACCAAGTTGCTCGGTGAGTTCCTTTAATCCGTCGTATTTTTCTTCAGGGCGTAAGTATGCGACAAACTCTAGGGTAAGCGAGTCGCCGTAGATGTCTTTTTTGAAGTCAAAAATATTAACTTCGATGGTTCGGGAAAGCTTCTCTCCGATGGTTGGGCGAATGCCAATACTTAACATCCCGCCATAGCGTTTTCCCTCATGAATCACCCAGACAGCATAGATACCATCAGTGGGGATGAGTTTATTTTCTTCAAAAACCTCAAGGTTTGCCGTCGGATAGCCCATAGTACGTCCAATTTGCTGCCCCCTGATTACCTTTCCTGTAATTGCGTAATTGTGACCAAGGTAGCGATTAGAAACTTCGGGCTGTCCGTTGGCAAGAGCTTCCCGGATTTTAGTACTACTAATTCCTGATTCGTCAATTTCCTGACGGGGAATTTCCTCAATGCGAAACGGATATTGGTCTTGATTTGCTTGAAGGTAGTCAAACCCTCCCTCGCGGTTGTGTCCAAACCGGTGGTCGTACCCAATCACTAAATGCTGTGTGTCTAACTTATCAATCAGAATTTCTTGAATAAATTCCTGTGACGTTGTTCGTGAGAACTCCTTGGTGAACGGAATGACTACCAAATGGTCGATCCCTTGCTCATCCAGAAGTGCTACTTTTTCAGCAAACGAGGAAAGGAGTAGCGTTTTTTGATCGGGCTTCAGGACTTGTCGCGGATGCGGATAGAACGTGATCACCACGGTCTGGCAGCCTGTATGCTGTCGCTTGAGTTCTGTCAGGCGGTGTAAAATGGTCTGGTGACCAAGATGTACACCATCAAAACTACCGCTGGTAACAATCGTAGAGGATAACTTCGGAATTTCACGGTGTACTTGCATCATTTTGCAAAATTAGTGGGTATGATGAACTAAAAGTAGTCTTTTCTAGGTTTTTCTTCATTAAATTTGCATTTTTGTATTGTGTATTAATGCCCGCCTGTATCGCCTGCCTCTATTTTCAGTACATTATTTTAAACCCATGGCAAAGAAAAAAAAGAATAAGCGTTTTAGAAAGCGTAAAAAATCTGTTTCTCAAAAACCTCAACAACTGCA
Source organism: uncultured Cytophagales bacterium (assembly GCA_964570645.1). GTDB lineage: Bacteria > Bacteroidota > Bacteroidia > Cytophagales > Bernardetiaceae > DAISIL01. Next base: position 1,863 of record CAZNAK010000448.1, read on the forward strand.
AAGTGAACTTTTTAAATTTCTCAAAGCTAATCCCCAGCAAGGGTTTACGTTTCATCAGCTTTGCAAACAACTCCAACTCAAAGACAAAGCGGTACGAGACCACTTTTCGAGCCTGCTCGATAAATGTCTAGAGCAAGGAAAACTCGAAATTGCCAAACGCGGTAAGTATCAACTCAAAGAACGCGAGAGCGAACGCATCGAAGGGCGTGTCGATCATGTTAGCCGTGAATTTGCTTACATTATTTGTGAAGGACTCGAAGATGACGTTCGTGTAAACGGACGAAAGCTAAAAAACGCTTTTCATGGCGACTTAGTGGAGCTAAAAGTCTATTCCTCACGCGGACGTAACGAAGGCGAAGTCGTCAAAGTGCTTGAACGCGCCCGCACCGAGTATGTCGGAAGGCTCGAAAAGCACGAACGTTCGGCGTTCGGGTTTGTGATTCCCGATGGCAGGAAAATGCACCATGATTTTTTTATTGCCCCCGAAAATTTGGGCGACGCAAAGCATAACGACAAAGTACTTATTGAGTTTTTGGATTGGGACAAAGGCTCGGCTAATCCAAGCGGAAAAATTACCAAAATACTCGGTCAGGCAGGTGAAAACGAAGCCGAAATCCATGCAATTATGGCAGAATATGGCTTGCCATGGGATTTTGACTCCCAACTGATCCGTAAAGCCAACGAAATTAAAGACGGCGTTACACCCGAGGAGATCGCGAACCGCCGAGATATGCGCAAAACGCTCACCTTTACGATTGACCCCTACAACGCCAAAGACTTTGACGACGCGCTCTCAATCAAAAAGCTAAAAAATGGACACT
>CAZNAK010000449.1:0-1941 GCA_964570645.1 uncultured Cytophagales bacterium
ATCGCGCACCCTCACGGATGCTCCTTGACGACTATCGCGATATACGCTTTGCGGAAATAGATGCAGACTACTGGCATTCCCTTCAATCGGGTGAGGTAGATGAGGAGGGCTTGACCTCAAATCGCCTTTTTGAGCCGATTAAGCTAGAAAGTGAGTTTTTGAATCGCTTTTTGGGAGGTGACGTAATTGACATCCAACCTACGGGAGCCGTCACACTAGACTTTGGTGGACGCTGGCAACGGGTGGACAACCCTCAAATACCTGTACGACAACAGCGCAATGGCGGCTTTGAGTTTGATCAGCGGATTCAGTTGGGATTAACGGGGAAGATTGGTGAGAAAATCCAGACTAACGTCAACTGGGATACCAAATCAACTTTTCAGTTTGAGAATACCTTTAATCAAGGTTACTCGGGTTACGAGGAAGACATCGTACAGCAGGTACAGTTCGGTAACGTAAGTATGCCTGTCTCGAATACGTTAATATCAGGGGCACAAAACCTCTTTGGAGTCGGTACGCGCCTCCGCTTTGGGAAGCTCTGGGTCAACACTGTTTTTGCCAACCAGCGGGGGACGGTAGGAAGCGTACAAACACGTAATGGCTCGCAAACGCAAGAGTTTGAAATCCGTGCCAGCGAGTACGAAGTCAATCGGCACTTTTTTTTAAGCCAGTTTTTCCGTGATAATTATGAAAATGCCCTACGGACAAGTCCAACTTTGGCTTCGGACGTGATCGCTACGCGGGTAGAGGTTTATGTTACCAACCGAAATAACGACACGCAGACGCTTCGTAACGTGGGGGCGTTTATGGATTTGGGGGAAGGTAATCCATTTTTGGAACGCCTCAACGGACGTGGCGGCCCCGCACGAAACAACGCTAACGACCTTTTTGAACTGCTACGCGACAACCCGACCCTGCGTACACCCGATGATATTTCAAGGACGTTGGACAATGACCCACGCTACAACCTAGAAAAAGGTACAGATTGGGAACTGCTTCGCGGAGCGCGAAAACTAAACGAGAATGAGTTTACTTTTCATCCGCAGTTGGGCTACGTTTCACTCTTGCAGCCGCTTCGTAATGACGAAATCTTGGCAGTCTCCTATGAGTACACTTACCTCGGTGAGCGGTATCGTGTGGGCGAATTAACCGAAGACTATCAGGACTTTCAGGACGAGTCAGTGATCTTCCTCAAGCTTTTGAGCCACTCCACCATCCGAACCCGTCTCCCCGCCTGGGACTTGATGATGAAAAACATCTATAACCTACAAGCGGCGCAAGTTCAGCAGCAGAACTTTCAGCTAAGGGTTATCTATCGCGATGATTTGAGTGGCGTGGATAATCCAAGCTTGCATGAGGGCGTACGAATCAAAGATGTACCTTTAGTGCAAGTCTTTGAGATCGACCGCCTGAACCAAAATAACGACCCGCAACCCGATGGTAACTTTGACTTCGTAGAAGGTGTGACCATTGACACACGAACGGGACGGGTGATTTTTCCTGTCCTTGAGCCTTTCGGTGATCACCTGCAAGAGCAATTTGACCCTGTGAACGAAATTCAACTCATCCGAAAATACGTATATGATACCCTTTACGACGGGACACAGGCAGATGCAAGACTTTTTACGAGTCGAAATAAATTTTTTATCGTCGGCTCTTTTGAGGGTAGTGCCAGTAATGAAATCCGATTGCCGGGGATTAATATCGCACCCGGTTCAGTGGTCGTGACGGCGGGAAACACACCGCTAGTAGAGGGCGTTGATTATACCGTTGACTACCAACTCGGCCGCGTGAAAATCTTGAACGAGGCGATTCTGAACTCAGGGAAGCAGGTTAACGTGGACTATGAACGCGCTGACTTATTCAACTTTCAGCAACGAAGTTTTATGGGCGTTGACCTCGAATATCGGCTGAGCAAGGATACCAAGTTTACGGGTACGA
>CAZNAK010000449.1:1951-2680 GCA_964570645.1 uncultured Cytophagales bacterium
ACGATGCTACACCTAAACGAACGCCCGACGATTACACGGATTTCCCTCGGGCAAGAGCCTGTCCGAAATACACTTTTGGGTGCCTCTGTAAGTACACGCAAAAAGTCACGCGCACTGACCCGCTTAATTGATAAAATACCGGGCTTAGATACCAAAGAGGAGTCCAATTTCACCTTTGATGGAGAGTTTGCCTATCTCATTCCGGGCAAAAACCGTCTCATTAGTAAAGACGGCGGTACTTCGTTCATTGATGACTTTGAGAGTGCCGAAATCCCCTACGAGCTAGGACGGCAGCCGCAACAGTGGCAGCTAGGCGCAACACCGCAGGAGGTTTTACTTAATACAGCCAACGATCCACTGGCATTTTCTTACAATCGGGCACGAATGGCTTGGTACACCATCGACAACACCGCGTTTTTTAATGTCGGCATAGGACAAAACCCACCTAATAACATCTCTGACGAGGACAGGGAAAATCACTACACACGCCTAATTCCGTTCAACGAAATCCAGCAAGGGCGCGACGCACAGCAAATCAACACCCCCGAAAACACCTTTGATATTGCTTATTTTCCCGCAGAGCGCGGACAGTACAACTACAACCCCAACCTAGGTTCGGATGGGCTGCTTCCTGGTAACCCTGAGGATAACTACGGAGCAATCACCAGAGCGATCAACTACAACGTCGATTTTGATAATATCAACATTCAATACATTGAGTTTTGGCTC
>CAZNAK010000450.1:0-2679 GCA_964570645.1 uncultured Cytophagales bacterium
ATTTTAAATGAAACTCGATTTTTAGACGTAAAGCAGCGGCTAAGGTTTAAGTGATGTAGAGAATTTTGCAAATTATTTTATTTTGATGGGGTATTTTCCATTGCTTTTTTGTACGATTTAAAAGCGCGATAAATTCCCGAAGCGACATACTCCTGCCCTTGACTAGAGTTAAGATAGCGTTCTTCGGTAGGGTTGGATAAAAAGCCCACTTCGCTCAGCACGCTAGGCATGGACGTTTGCCAAAGCACTAAAAACCCACTTTGTTTTACGCCTCTGCTCACACGGCGCACCCGATTTTTGAACTGGTCTTCCACCTCACGGGCAAACTCCGCGCTATGTGCCTGAAAAGCACTCTGGTAATTGGCCAGACGTATGTAGGAAATCATGCTATTAGGGTTGAACGACTCATATCGTTCTTTGTAGTTTTCTTCTTGTAAGATAGCGGCGTTTTCGCGCATGGCAACAGCAAGGTTATCGTCGTTTTTGTGCATTCCCATGATATAAGTTTCTGTTCCGTGTGCTTGGGAGCTTGTTGCAGCATTGCAATGAATGGAAATAAAAAGGTCTGCATTGACACGATTCGCAGTCGCGGAGCGTTCTTGAAGTTCCACAAAGATGTCCTCCTGCCGTGTGTAAACGACCTCTACTTCATGGAAATTTTCTTTGATTAATTCCCCTGTTTTGAGGGCAATTTTGAGTGTTACATCTTTTTCCTTGGAAAGCCTACCACGACAGCCGGGGTCTTTTCCCCCGTGTCCTGCGTCGATAACCACAGTACGGATTTGCGCTTGTGCTGTAAGTGTAAACCCTGATAGTAAGAGGAGTAGAAGAAATCGTTTCATGGTTTTAATTCCTAGGTATCTCTTTTTTTCATCCAAACTTATCGTTATCAGACAAAAAGCATACTAAAAAGCCCTGTCTTTTTTCCGAAGGTAAAAACAGGGCTTTAAAAACTTGTGTTATTCCGAGAGAGCTATTATTCTGCTGGCTTTTCTTCAGCGGGAGCCTCCTCTTCTTCGGCTTCCTCTCCACCTTCGGCAGCAGCAGCCTCAGCGGCGGCGGCTTTAGCGGCTTCTTCTAGGCGTTTAGCACGTGCCTCTGCGCGCGCCTGAGAGACTTTAGCCTCTGCTTCAAGACGTGCTTTCTTGGCAGCATCCTTCTGACCAGACTCACGCTCAATACGTTCAGCGATCTTAGCGTCTTTGGCAGTGCGCCACTCGTCATAACGCTTTTCAGCATCTTCTTGTGTGATGGCCCCTTTTTCCACACCGATCTGAAGGTGTTTGCGGAACATTACGCCGCGATATTTTAACATCTGACGAACGGTGTCTGAAGGCTGTGCGCCATTCATGACCCAAGTAAGGGCGCGGTCTTCGTCAAGTTTGATGGTTGCAGGCGACGTATGCGGATTATACGACCCGATCTTTTCGATGAAGCGACCATCCCGTGGTGCACGCGAGTCAGCCACTACTACATCATAAAGAGGAAGTTTTCTGCGGCCGCGTCGCGCTAATCGAATTCTTACTGGCATAATTTTGATTAAATTGAATGAATATTTTCCCTAAAAAGGAGGACAAAGGTAGTGTAATCGTTCTTTTGGAACAAGTCTAAAGGATATATTTGTTTTAAACCTCTATTTTCTTTTTTATCCCCTTCCTTTTCCTACTGCTCGGCTTCACGCTTCACAATGGCTTCGGCATGCTCTTCGACGGAGCAAGGATAACCAAAGAGGCACTTTTCTTTTACGGCATGCTCTACCTGCTCGGGCACCATGTTTTCCCAGCCTGCACGACCCGACTTGATGAGTGCCAAAACATAGTCAGAGTAAATATGTAAGATGCTTTCATCAAAGTCACGGATAGTCTCAAACTTATCGTTGATTTTGAGGTAGTTATAAAGATGCATCATCTTGCTATTTGGTAGCTCTAAGTTATCCTTATCAATGATTTCGGCGCTTCCAGGAATGCGCGAGGGATACACGTAAAGCTTAACATTTTGTCCAAAAAGCCGCCCCAAAGCTTCCAAAACACCTCCATCAAGGTTGGCGTAGAACTTTTCTTTGAAGATATCCGCTAGATTAAATACGCCCAGGACCATTCCAATTTTGCGGCGGCGTGTAAAGGGGGACAAGTACTCAATAAGGCGATAATATTCATGGTAGTTCGAGATCATCACGGTGCATCCCATGGAGCATAAAATATCTACACGGTCAAGAAAATCCCGCTCATCAATTCCGCCTTCTTCCTTCATGCTGAGGTTATTAAGGGTTAGCTCGGCAAGTTTTACCACCCGGTCAGGGTCAACGTCAGGATTTTCGAGGAACATATCGTGGGCACGGTCAAGCATATCGGTGTTGACCAGAGTCATCGGACGGAAGCGTCCACGCAGGGCCAGAATATTTTTTTTATATAAAACCTCCGACGGCTGCCGAACGTAGCCGTCGGGACCAAACATACTTGCGTTTGACATTCCATTTTTGACCAGTTTGAGACTCACAATGCGGTTATCAACTCCCTCAAAGGCGGGACCTTTTACCCGAAACATATCAATCTCTACGCGGTCACGGGAAATATTTTCTAGCATGGAAACCAGCAATCGTTCAATATCCTCATAGTAGTTGTAACATCCATAAATCAAGTTTACGCCCAGTAAACCCGAAGTCTCTTGTTGCAAGTGCCG
>CAZNAK010000451.1:0-2663 GCA_964570645.1 uncultured Cytophagales bacterium
ACACCTTTACGGCAGGGGCGACTAACACCACAGACCCTGTGTTCTACGAGTGGTCGGATGAGAGTGGATTTATCATTAGTCGCTTCCCAGACGTAGAAATCCGTGAGGAGGGTACTTACACCTTGCGCGTAAGTACAGCCTTAGGTTGTGCCAGCACGAAAACGATCAGGGTAGAGAATCGGTGCGAGCCAGAAATTTATGTTCCAACCGCCTTTACACCTAATGGAGATGGTAAAAACGATGTGCTGGAGTTCTTCGGAGATCATTTCCGAAATATCACGTTTACGATCTACAACCGCTGGGGTGAAGTGATCTATGTCCTTGAAGCCGAAGGCCTTGAAGATATTCCTCAAGACGGCTGGTGGAATGGTAAACACCGTAACTTCGGGACAGAATACCCGTCGGGCGTTTATCAATGGGAGATGGAATACGGTACAGAAAACGCGCCGCTAAACATTCAGCGTCAGCGCGGATCGGTGCAGTTGCTGAGGTAGAAATCCAAAACACCCCTTTCATAAAATGAGAGGGGTGTTTTTTTATTGGGAAAATACCTTGATACTCACGACGAGCGTGGTTTTTACGAAGAGTGCGGATCAAGAATTTATGATTTTGAACCGCCCAGAATGCACGTTATCTATATTTCCCGTACCTTCGCGGCATGAAAGCTCCACTGATTGCCCCTTCCGTTTTGGCTTGTGATTTTGCTCGCGTAGGCGAAGAGATCCAAATGCTCAACGAGAGTAAAGCCGACTGGATTCATATGGATGTGATGGACGGACGGTTTGTACCTAATATCTCGTTTGGATTCCCCGTCTGCAAGGCGATTCAAACCCATGCCCAAAAGCCCACGGACGTACATTTGATGATCGTAGAACCTGAGAAGTATGTAGCAGAGTTTGCAAATTTGGGGGCGAATACGATTTCAGTGCATTACGAGGTTTGTCCACACCTTCATCGTAATCTCCAACAAATCAAGAACTTAAATTGCAAAGCAGGGGTGGCTGTTAATCCACATACGCCTGTATCCGTACTTACTGACCTGATCCACGATATTGACCTGGTCTGTTTGATGTCTGTAAACCCTGGCTTTGGTGGGCAAAAGTTTATTGAACACACTTACACAAAGGTTCGTGCGCTTCGTAAGCTTATCGACGAGGCGGGTGCGACGACACAAATCGAAATTGATGGCGGGGTAAACAAAGAGAACGCGCCAAAGCTCATGGAAGCGGGAGCAGATGTTCTGGTGGCAGGAAGCTTTGTCTTTCGTTCCAACGACCCTAAGGCAACGATTGCAAGTTTAAAAGAACTACGATAATTTTTTACCTTTGCTTCGTTCTGAAGTATAAATCACGCAGAGACATTTATGGAATTGCTTGCCAAAATTGATGCCTTGACCCAAGAGGTTGAGGAACAAATGCCCAAAAACGCGGAGGAGTTAGACGCGTTCCGCCTGAAGTTTATCAGTAGAAAAGGTGCTGTGGCTGCGCTATTCGCTGACTTTAAAAGTGTTCCCAATGACCTTAAAAAGGAAATGGGGCAACGAATTAACGTCTTAAAGGAAGCTGCCGAGCAGAAGTTTCGTCAAGCTCGCCAAGCTGTGGAAGCCGCACAAGACGCTAAAGCAGGTGAGGGCTTAGACCTTACGCTTCCTCCTACGCCTCCACACGAAGGTAGTATTCATCCCATCAGTCAGACGCGCCAGCGCATCGTGACGATCTTTGAACGCATGGGTTTTAATCTCTCCGAAGGGCCTGAAATCGAACAGGACTGGTACAACTTTACGGCTTTGAACTTTCCGCCAAACCATCCTGCGCGCGAGATGCAGGATACTTTTTTTGTCGAGAAAGATCCTGATGTCGTTTTGCGAACCCATACCTCATCGGTACAAATCCGAACGATGGAAAACGAAGAGCCGCCTATTCGGACGCTTTCGGTGGGTCGTGTATATCGAAATGAGACCATTTCGGCACGGGCGCATTGTATGTTCCACCAAATTGAGGGGCTTTACATTGATAAAAACGTGAGCTTCCGCGACCTTAAGCAAACGCTTTCCTATTTTGCTCAGGAGCTTTTTGGAAAAGGCACAAAAATACGTCTTCGCCCTTCTTACTTTCCTTTTACAGAGCCAAGCGCAGAGCTTGACATCTACTGGGGACTCAAAACAGAGGCTGACTATCGAATTACTAAGGGAACGGGCTGGCTTGAAATCTTGGGTTGCGGAATGGTTGACCCTAACGTACTCCAAAATTGCAAGATTGACCCCGAAGAATATACGGGTTTTGCCTTCGGAATGGGTATTGAGCGTATTGCCATGATTTTACATCAAATCACGGATTTACGCCTATTTACTGAAAACGATGTACGCTTTCTTCGCCAATACGCCAAACTATGAGAGTTCCCATCTTGATTTTATTGGCTTTTTTGGGGCTTGCCGCTTGTGATGACTGCTCGTTTACTAGCGAAAACATTCAAACTGTGCGGTTACGCTTTTTGAAGGCGGCGGACGGTACGGATACTACAATCGTTTTTGATGCTGTTTTTAGTGAGCTTGCTACGCAGGACTCACTTTACAAAGGTGAGGAAGGAGTCAGTATCTTTGAATTACCCCTACCGACAAGTCTTGACAATGCAGAATTTATCTTTTGGTTTGCGGACAGCCTCGA
>CAZNAK010000452.1:0-2659 GCA_964570645.1 uncultured Cytophagales bacterium
ATCATTGATAAGGTAAGCTTTTTACAGCTTCGGGCTTCTTGGGATGAGTCGGGAAACGGTATTTTTGATCCTGCTCTGGCACAAGGTAGCCTGACGCAGATCGCCTACGGGGAAGCCCCTGCACTAAGCCCACAAACGCTAGGAAATGACGCACTGCGACCCGAACGTACCCAGCAGCGGAATTTTGGTTTGAAGGCAGGTTTTTATCATGATAAAATCTTTTTGGGAGTTAATCATTTTCGCCAAACAACCAGCGGACTCATTCGGAACGTATCCCTTCCTGCCACCTCTGGGTATGACAACCAATGGCAAAACCAAGGAGAAATACAGAATGAGGGCTGGGAGTTTACACTGCGTACGCATAACTATGACCGTTTCTGGGATTGGTTTACGGAGGTAAACTTCTCGCTACTAAATAACCAAGTAACCGACTTGAACGGAGAACCCTTACTAAGTCTAAGGGAAAACGAAATATACGGTACGTTTTCTGGAATCACTTACGCAGGGGTGGATCCTCAGACAGGAGACGCACTCTACCGAACCGCAGCGGGAGGCACGACCAGCAATCCCGAACAAGCCGAAGTGCAGGGCCTAGGACAACGGATGCCGAAGTTTTGGGGCGGTATTCGGAACCGTTTTGAATACGAATGGCTGACGGTCGATTTATTGATTGAGGGCGCAGGAGGGCATCATATTTTCGATCAAGGTGGCTTTCAGGCTTATCAAAACGGAGACTTTAGCCGTAATCAAACGACTGAGCTACTTGACCGCTGGCAAATGCCGGGTGACCAAACAGATGTTCCTGAGCTTCGTGTAAAGCCAAATGGGCGGGTATTTTCCTCTCGTTGGCTGCAAAAGGCGAATTATCTAAGGATAAAAAGACTTCGAGTGGGTTGCGCCTTGACGCAAAAGTGGAGAGATAAGTTTAAAGTCACGCAGGCAGAGGTGTTCATTCAGGGTGAAAACCTCTGGACTTTCACTTCACTCAGAAACCTTGACCCAGAACTTGCGGGGCGTGCAGTTACCGAAAACCAGAACCGTAATTTACGCCCTGGAGTACACCGTTTCATTGTTCCACAAGCTCTACGAGTGGAAGTAGGTATAGAAGTAAAGTTCTAGTTTCTAGCGATCTCGCTCCAACTTTGCTTCAATGGACTGTTGTGTATGTGGTACGGCACGTAATCGCGCTTTACTGATAAGCTTCCCTGTATCTTTACAAACCCCGTATGTACCATTATGAATACGAAATAGTGCTTGCTCTAAGTTGACCACGTACTTTTTGGTACGTGCAGCGAGCTGATTTAGCTGCTCTTTCTCCAAGACACTTGCGCCATCGTCAAAGCTCCCCTGATTACTGCGCCCGTCTTCACCTTCCACTCTAGCAATAGAAGACTGTAAATCAGCAAGTTCCTCTTTAGATTGCTGCAATTTTTTATTGATTAATTCCTCAAATTCTACTAATTCCTCCTTTGAGTACCGCTGACGTCTGGTTGTCTGTAGCATAGCTTTAAAAAATATGTAATAACTATTGGTTAAAAATACTGCCACGAAAGTAGTTCAAGTCTTAATAAATTACAATCATAAGATAAAAATTTAACCAAAAGTAAAGCCTCCAAGGTTCATGCTGACCTCAGAGGCTTGTATAAACGTGATAGGATGACAATGCGTTTTAATCTAGGTCAACCTCCAGAATCTTGATCATCGTACGGCGGTTCGCCTGGTGTTTCTCTGCCGAACAACGCACACCATTACTACACTCATTAACCAAGCGTGTCTCCCCGTACCCTGCCGAGATAATATTTCCCTCTGGGATACCTTTTTGCACCAGATATGCGACTGCGGACGCTGCACGACGCTCCGAAAGTACCAGGTTATATGCGTCACTACCGCGTGAGTCTGTATGCGAACTCAACTCGACCTTCGTGATTTCGGGATGCGCCTGTAACAGCGCGAACAGTTTATCTAGCTCGGCGGCAGCGTCAGAACGAATATTAGATTTATCAAAGTCGTAGTAAATGTTCTCAATGACGAACTCCTTACCCACAAAGATACCATCTAACAGGAAGTCCCGAACGACCTCACCACGCACCATACCCACGGTAGAGGCTGTTTTTTTCTGCTGTAAATAGCCTTTTGCTTTAGCTGTAATTTCGTACTCGGTCTCCTTAGGGATGTCATCAAAAAAGTACGTACCATCCTGTGCTGTCTCGGTAGTGCTGACTTGGCCTGTTTTCTTGTTGATTAGCTCAACAACGGCACCATAAACTGGCTCGTTTTTTTTCTTCTTTCGTATCGTACCGCGTGCAATGATCTCTTCTGGCTCTCTTGGTAGCAAGAGGTCAACTTCGGTGACATTACGAATCTTCTTTATGGTATTAAAGCTTGTCGTGTCGGGGGTAAACGCTTCCTTGATCCCCGTAATTAAAAATTCCTTTTCACGCTCTACTTCAAAACAATAGTTACCCTCTGAGTCCGCTTTTTTCGTTTCGAGCTTTCCGCCTCCTTCCAAAAATAAACTTACGTCAGCGTCCGGAATGATATTTCCTTGCTTGTCATAAACCGTCCCGCAAACGGTAATAAAATCAGGTAAGTTCAAGCTCAATCCATAAATATCATCATCGCCTTGCCCTCCAGGACGATTTGATGAAAAGAAGCCATT
>CAZNAK010000453.1:0-2642 GCA_964570645.1 uncultured Cytophagales bacterium
AAGAAAAATAAAAAGTCGTCATGCCTGTATATCCGCAAACAGCAAGCAGGGCTAGTATCGCCACCCACTTGAGTGAGCCTTTTTTCAGCCCTAAGAGATGTCGTAGGACAAATAAGTAAATCCCCACTACGATGGACGCAGCCAGTACCCCGCCTCCCAGCGCAGGAATTGAGAACCAGCCTTCTGTTTTGTATAAAAATACGCTTCCACGTACCAACGTCCAGAAAGGTAAAGCGATGACCAAAACTAGGCTAGTCACCCATAAAGCTAACTTCAGTAGATTTTTTTGCATATTTTTTTTACGGGAAAACGAAGAAGTGGGTTACTCTAATCCTTCTTTTTGAGGTAATAAATGGTAGCACGTCCTTTTCCAACTTGTCGGATTAAGTTTTCATTCTTTAGATACATCATATCTTTTCGTAGGGTATAAATACTTTGAGAAGGTAGAGCTTCGGCAATATCTGATATTTTTACGGGTTCTTTTTGCCTAATAACTTCTACAATCTGCTGCTGACGAGAACTGAGATAGGACTTCATCCCTTCGATTTCGGTAAATCGTGCCTCCAAAATATCAATGGCTTCGTGTAGCATACGTAGAAAATAAACGATCCAAGGTGCAATATTTTTGTCATCCGAATATCGGTAGTGTTGACAGTCCATCAGTACACGGTAGTACTCTTTTTTTCTTTTCTCGATTTCAGTCTCCAAAGAAGCGTACTGCATAAAATCATACCCGTTTTGAAGGAGTAGTAAAGTCGTGAGTAGGCGAGAAAGTCGCCCATTTCCATCTTGATAAGGGTGAATTGAGAGAAATTCATGCACAAAAGAGGCAATGACTATCAGTGGATGATAGGTGTCGTTTTTGAGGTTTTGGTTCGTCCAATGAATGACCTCATCCATCTCTGAATCCACCTTTGTAGGAGCGGTAGTATTGAAAATCACTTTTTCACTACCACTCGGGTACTTTGCGACTACCTGATTGGTGATTCGTTTATGGTGACTGCGATGATATTCATCTTTTGTACTCGCTTGAAGTAGCTTTTTGTGCAGGTGATGAATACTATTTTTGGTAAGCGGAATATGCTCGTAGGATTCTAAAACCAGCTCTAAAACCTCATAATACCCAAAGACTTCCTGTTCGTCACGTTCTTTAAGCTGATTCATGCTGAGATTAGAAAGTAGTTTTTCTACCTCTATGTTGGTCAGTGTAGCACCCTCAATTCGTGTGGAGGAACCAATACTCGCAATCGTCGTAACCTGCTTGAGTTCTCTCAAAAGTCTTGACTCTTTGACCTCTAATCCAGCCCATTTCCCCATAAAAGAGTCAATGAAAGCAACCTCTTTGATAATAGTTTGTGTTGCTTTAAAGTCAAGTTGAAGTTTGTGATCCATACATCAAATATAACTAAACGATATTAGAATCGTATTAGATTTTTATTCGATTTTACTCGAACGGGATTAAGCACTGGTTAACAAGGACAAAAGACTAGGTAAGGTCTTCGTTTTTTCCGTTCTTGTAAGCAAAAATCAATCATACACAGAGTGACAACAAGCGAAGCAAAAATCACGCATACGGTATTTTTTAATATCAGCATTGACGGAGAAGCCGAGGGACGCATCGAATTTGGACTTTTTGGAGAAACGGTTCCCAAAACTACCGAAAATTTCCGTGCGCTTTGTACGGGTGAAAAAGGTTTTGGTTACGAAGGTTCCAGCTTTCATCGCGTTATCAAAGGCTTCATGATGCAGGGCGGCGATTTTACCAACCACAACGGAACGGGCGGGAAATCAATTTACGGGCGCACCTTCGAGGATGAAAATTTCATACTCAAGCACACCGAGCCGGGCTTACTTTCGATGGCTAACGCGGGACCAGGCACAAACGGCTCCCAGTTTTTTGTAACCTACGAGGCTACGCCTTGGCTGGACGGTCGTCATGTGGTTTTCGGGAAAGTGACCAAAGGCATGGAAATCGCCAATAAAATCGCGACACTTCCTACCGACGGACGTGATAACCCCAGGCAAGAGGTCAAAATTACGAAGGCTGGGGAGCTTGAGGCAGCCTCCTAAGGGTGATTTGGTACAGCGCTTCCCAAACCGTTGTCTGTGTCTTCACAGACGACTTGCAGCCTTACAAAAGTAGTACTACCTACTCGTTTGGCGAGAAGTTTCTCTCAAGAAGTCTATTATTTCTTGTATTTTAGCCTAATGATAAACCTCTTTCAAAATCAAACGCGATGGCGTGTGGGCTTATTGGTAGGTGCGTTTTTGCTTGGAGGAGCTTCCCTTTGGTATGTTAACTGGGTGACGAATCAGTTAGCAGAGCGGGAGCGTTTGCAGTCCGAAATCATTATCAAAGCCCAGCGAACGATTTTTGAGGGTGATCAAGACCTCAAGTTTTTGGTTAATGATATCATCCAAGGAAATACTTCACTGCCCATTGTGGTTGTGGAAGGTGAGTCGGGTACGCTCGTAGATTACAAAAATATAGACGTTCCTACTTTTGCAAATGATATTGAGCGAAGGGCTTTTTGGGGACAGAAGCTCAAAGAGATGGCCACTGAAAACGATCCTATCGCAGTGGAATCTGATGGTTTTGAGTATATTTTTTACTACGAAAACTCCCCACTCATCGGGCAGCT
>CAZNAK010000454.1:0-2632 GCA_964570645.1 uncultured Cytophagales bacterium
TGCTGTATGCCTACGATGGGGCGCGTGCCTGTGAGCTAACGCTAGAAAAACGCCCCGATTTGGTTATCATGGACTGGGATATGCCCGAAATGAACGGCATCGAAGCCGTAGAATGGATCAAGGTTAGGAAAGAAATTAGCTATATCCCTATTATCATGACGACCGCTTACACCTCGTCTGAGCACCTCGAAAAAGCAATGAAAAGCGGGGCAATGGATTACGTCAGAAAGCCCATTGATACCGTCGAGCTATTAGCGCGTGTAAGCTCTGCGCTCAAAATTGTGAGTTCGTACCGACAGATTCAGGTACAAAAGGAAGAAATCGAAGAAAAAGCCAAGCGATTGAACGCGGCTTTGGATGAAATTGAAACGAAAAACGAAAAAATTGTTAGTAGCATTAATTACGCGCGCCGGATTCAGTACGCTATGCTACCCACCCCAAAGACCATCAATACCAGTTTGCCCGAATCTTTTGTGTACTTTAAACCCCGCGATATTGTCTCTGGTGACTTTTACTGGCACGAAGTCAAGGACGATAAAATCATCTTGATCGCTGCCGACTGCACAGGACACGGTGTTCCCGGGGCGTTTATGGCCATGCTCGGAACGGCGTACATGAACCAGATTGTCAACGTAATGAATATTACCAGTCCTGATGATATTTTGAATAGCTTGCACCTCTTTATACAAAAAGCACTCAATCAGGAAAGCGGTAAAAATCACGACGGAATGGACATTGCCGCTTGTGTGATTGACCGCTCGGAGAAAAAATTGTTTTTTTCGGGAGCGCGTAACCCGCTTGTTTATGTTCAAAATGGGGTGATGAATATCGTCAAAGGAGACCGCCATTCGATCGGAGGCAACCGAAAATTTAAACCTTATGCCCTACATTCGATTTCTTTTAGTGAGCCTACCAACTTTTACATCTACTCAGATGGCTATCAAGATCAATTCAGTAGCCACCTGAAAAGCAAGTTTATGGCTAAGCGTTTCCGGAAACTCCTCAAGAAAATAAATCGCTACCCCATGGAGGAGCAGCAAAACATTCTTGACAGTATTTTCAAAGATTGGATGCGCGACACCAAGCAAGTTGATGATGTTTTGGTGATTGGATTTAAACTTTAATTTACCCGTCGGCAAGGTTCCTAATCATCACCGATGGAAAATCAAACCTATTTTAATGACTTTTGACCAACTAAACTTATCGCCCGACATCCTCAGGGCTTTACAAGATGAAGGATACCAAAACCCTACACCCATTCAGGAACAAGCGATTCCGCTAGCACTGCAAGGACACGATGTTTTGGGGATCGCACAAACAGGAACGGGTAAAACAGCGGCTTTTGCTGTTCCCATCCTTGAAAAGGTAAATCGTGAAACCTCCTCGCATGGAAAACGAAAAATTACCGCTTTGGTTGTCACGCCCACCCGCGAACTCGCCCTGCAAATTGCGGAAAGTTTTAGTGCATACTCAAAGTATGTACAGGTAAAAAATACCGTCATCTTTGGTGGCGTTTCCCAAAATGCACAAGTGGACACCTTACGCGGCGGCATAGATATCTTAGTAGCCACGCCAGGGCGGTTATTGGATTTGATCGGACAAGGGTATATTTCTTTGAAAGATGTGAAGTATTTTGTCCTCGACGAGGCAGACCGAATGCTGGATATGGGATTCATTCACGACATCAAAAAGATGTTGACCTATTTGCCCAAAAAGCGTCAGACGCTATTTTTCTCGGCCACAATGCCCGATAACATCCTGAAATTATCGCGCGAAATACTTCATAAGCCCCAAAAAGTATCCGTAACACCGACCTCCTCTACAGCCGAGCGCGTCGAGCAGTACGCATACTTCACAAATAAATCCAGCAAAAAGGACTTACTCTTTCATATTCTAAAAAAGCCTGACGTGGAACAAGTACTTCTCTTCTCGCGTACTAAGCACGGGGCCGATCGTATCACTAGGACGCTACAAAAAAAGGGCATTAGTGCAGCGGCAATTCATGGGCAAAAAAGCCAAAACCAACGACAAAAGGCACTCAATAATTTTAAAGACGGTAATGTGAAAATTTTGGTTGCTACCGACATTGCCGCCCGAGGTATTGACATCGAAAAACTACGCCATGTGATTAACTACGACGTACCCAATGAGCCTGAAACCTACGTACATCGTATTGGGCGATCAGGACGGGCTGGCGAGGAAGGCATTGCTATCTCTATGGTAGAACCTGAAGAAAACGCTTACATCCGTAGTATTGAAAAGCTGATCGGGCAAAAAATTGAAGTAGTCGAAGAAAATCCTTTTCCGCAGACGGACAAACCGATGACGGCTGCCGAGAAAAAAGCCTTCGAGAAAGAAAAACAGCGTAAGCGACAGGAGTTTTTTGCTAATCGAAAGAAGAAAAAGTAAAATCAGCAGAAAAGACGCTAGGGTAAAAGATCAGCGTTTCACCCCGAACGCCAAGTCGCCTGCGTCGCCCAAACCAGGTACGATGTAGGACTTCGCGTTCAGGGTTTCGTCGAGTGCCCCTAGCCAGATGTGCGCATCGGGAAGCTCACTCTGAACATAGGCAACACCTTTACGCGCCGCAATCACGGCCGCTAAATGTATTGATTTAGGTGCTCCGCCCACT
>CAZNAK010000455.1:0-2629 GCA_964570645.1 uncultured Cytophagales bacterium
GCTGGGTTAGGGTGCGTTGAAGCTCCATACCACGTTCCCAATAGCGATAGGCTTTCAGCTCATCAAGAGATAGCGTCTCAGGACTTTTGCTAAGATAACCGTCAAAGACGATCAAAAACCCTTTGGGCTTAAGGACGCGGAACAACTCTGCGTAAGTTTGTTCAGGTTTGAGCGAATGGCATAAAGTTTCGATACCAAAAACAAGTTCAAAGTAGTCATCGGCAAAGGGCAACGCATTAAAATTACTTTCGAGATAAAGGAGATTGCTCGGATGCCCTTTTTTCTCCGAAGGTTTAACCAAGTCCGTTGCCGTAAAGCGATGTTGCGGGAAATTAGGTGCGATAGCCAAGCTGTTTGCCCCGCTCCCTGCGCCGACTTCAAGAACGCGCATGAGTGGTTTGTTGAGGTGTTTGGCGATAAAGTCGGCAATCCAGTTGGGTGCGTAGGCATAATCGCCGTCGATAGAGACGTGTTTGAACCCTACTGAACTGATGTAACGACGATAAAAGAAGTCATTCCAGCGATAATATTTCTTGACAGCCGCTACAGACGACTTTTCCCCAAAATAAGGGTCATCAAACTGTGCTTCAATCACTTCCAGCAAAGGTGTAAATGGGCTAGGCATTCTCTAAAAACCGGCTTTTAAGTTCAGGGGTAGGCATACGGCAAGTCTCACGTTTTCCAAACCAATCATATCGGTTTCTGGCAATCAAGCTATAAATACCATCACGAATAAATTTTGGAATTACGATAAAGGCATAGAATAACGACCAGCCGCCGCCCATTTTTTTGGCAACTTCGAGGGCTGCCGTTGACTTTTGGTATAGTCTCCCTTCCCGAGTTAAAAAAATAAAGCTCCCAAACTCCTCAGTAGGTAAGTCAAAATATTTGAGGACGCGCTGCCCATACTCAGATTGCAGGGAAGCAAAATGCAATTTGCCCTTACGGTCGTTGTCAATCAAAAAGTTAACCGCACCGTTACAAAGATTACATACGCCATCAAACAGCACTACGTCTTTCCCTTTAATGAATTTTTCCATATTTAATAAACGTAAAATTTACGGGCTTGTTTTCAACACAAAAGATAGGCACAGGGATGAAAATAACACTTTTACAATCGTTAGGCTGAGCAAAAAAAGACGTAATTTGCATGTCGTTTCCATTTTTCAGGCTATGAAGCTCTATTTTCTGCGTAATGTATTGGTTTTCCTCTCACTACTAGCGTTTCACCATACTGCTGAGGCGCAGTTTGGGCAGTGGGCAAAACGTACGGTCAACAAAATTTTTAATGACACTAGTATCTCGGCCAAGCCGAAGTTTATCGCTTATCCTGTTGTGGGCTACGCACCCGAAACGCGCTGGGAGTTTGGCTTGAGTGCGTTGTATATTTACCATGCCAAACAAGATATTAAGAATCGTTTGAGCGAGCTTAATGCCTTCACGTTTGTGACGCTTGAAAGCCAGTACGGGCTTTTTTTGGATCATGCCCTTTACACGCACAAGAACAATTATTTCTTTCCCGGAAAGATTCGTTTGCAGCAGTTTCCGTTACTTTACTACGGCATAGGTAAAAATACGCCCGCAGAGGAGGTTGCACAGGTGGACGGCTTCTCTATCGGGCTTCGGGAACGCATCCTGCGAAAAATAAAGGGCAGCCTTTACGTAGGGCTTGAGTTAGATTACAATCAACTCTCTAATGTAAACTTTATTGAACGCTCCGAAGAACCTTTTGCGCGACCCGTAGGTAATGAAGGCTCGACGAATTACGGATTTGGTCTGGGTATCGTTTTCGATCAACGGCATAACATTCTGAACGCAAGAAAGGGAGCGTTCGTAGAGACGGGATTTTTACATTACGACGAGGCTTGGGGCAGTGACTTCTCTTACACCAACTATTTTTTAGATGCTCGTTACTACCATCCTACTGCTAAAAATCAAGTGTTAGCCTATCAGTTTTTTGCTAATCTCGTTCCTGAGGATCGCGGCAGCGAAGTTCCTTTTAATCAACTCGCACTTATGGGCGGCGAAAGCCTCATGCGGGGCTATTACTTGGGGCGCTATCGGGATCATGTGTTGCTTGCCACGCAAGCGGAGTACCGTTTTTTACCTTTTCCATTTAGCAAACGCTTTGGAGCAACGGTATTTGCCAGCGTAGGCGGCGTATCGCCGAGCGTTCGGGAGATTGACCTAGGTGACTGGGTGGCAGCGGGCGGTGCGGGTTTGCGCGTGTTACTCTTCCCGGGGAAAGATATTTTCAGTCGGTTTGATGTTGCCGTGACTGGTGAGGGAATTGGGTATTATCTGTTCATCGGAGAAGCGTTTTAGCTAAGTACATTTTGTAGCCTCACCATGCTTGGAAAACCCCTGATTTTCTTTGTTCCATCAAACTCCTAACTTCTTAATCTTGGTTTCAAGACGTTTTATTTTTGTGTCGGGCTGATAAATGAGGGTAAAATCGCCAAGGCGGAGCATCTCTTCGTATTTTTCAATCGCTTTTTGATACAGTTCTTTCTTTTGACGCTTCTTTTTCTTGGAAAGAAATGTTTTTAGGTCGTCGGCTTCTTTTTCAAGGGTTTCGGCTTGCTGCTTGAGTAGTTCTGCGCGCACGTTTTTTGCTCGCATTTCAGCA
>CAZNAK010000456.1:0-2622 GCA_964570645.1 uncultured Cytophagales bacterium
ATTTAGAGTTCTGGATTGAGCCTGGTAAATTTTTGGTCAGTGAAGCAGGGCACTTCTTTGTACGCACAAACGTCCTCAAGCAAACCGTAGCGGCGACTTTTGTGGGCGTAAACTCGGGTATGAACCACTTACTGCGCCCAAAGCTGTATGATGCCTACCACCACATCATTAATGTAAGTAATCCAGAAGGTACACCACGCATCTACACCGTTGTGGGGTACATCTGTGAAACCGATACATTTGGCTGGGACAGAAAGCTCAACGAAGTGCGTGAAGGTGATATTCTTTCGATGGAAAATGCAGGTGCGTATGCGTTTGCCATGAGTTCTAATTACAATTCGCGTTTTCGCCCTGCCGAAGTGATGATCTTGGATGGAAAAGACCACTTGATCCGTCGTCGCGAGAACTTAGATGATATTCTTCGTGCTCAGGTAGAAGTTGATGCCCTCATTCCCGAAGAGGCTTTGGTGTGAAAATAGTCAGAATATGAGGTCTAATTACCTGCCGTTGTTGCGTCTCCTGACCAACAACTTGCAGTAGTCATACTTTTTAGACTACAAGAGTTTCTCATATCCAGACGATTAAACTTTTGTAGTCTTTCCATTAAATTTGAGTAGGACTCATCTTTCGTTACTTTTTTGTATTATGCATTATGGAAAAAATCGAACATCTCGGGATTGCGGTACGCGATCTCAAAGCCTCTGTTCCGCTCTTTGAGCAAATTCTTAATACACCCTGTTACAAAACCGAAGCCGTAGAAAGCGAAGGGGTGGAAACGGCGTTTTTTCAAACAGGCATGAACAAAATTGAACTTTTGGAAGCTGCAAGTGCCGAAAGTCCTATTGCTAAGTTTATCGAAAAACGCGGTGAAGGCGTTCATCATATTGCTTTCGATGTGAAAGACATTTATGCAGAAATGAAACGACTCTCCGAGGCGGGTTTTAAACTCCTCCATACCGAGCCCAAACGAGGAGCAGATAATAAGTTGATATGTTTCCTTCATCCCAAAACCACCAACGGTGTACTCATTGAGTTATGCCAAGAAATCCCTGAAAATTATGGCGAATAGAACGACCCTTTACCAAATATCTTCACAAGCATGGGAGCATCCCGCAGACCGAGCAGCACTCAATACCCTCCGAAAGATCCCTGCTTTGGATACGATGCTACAACGTTTTTTTGGCGGAACAAGCGAGCGTTCACTGCGTTTGCTTTACGTTGCCTCAGCCGTTAGAACTTCAGATAAGCAGTTCTCGCGCCTGTATTCTCTTTTCGGGGAGGCGTGCGAGATTTTAGACCTTGAACGCCCCGAACTTTACGTCTCCCAAAGCCCATTTTACAATGCAATGGCAGTAGGTATGGATCGACCGTTTGTAGTTATCAATTCTTCTATTGCCAAATCCCTTGATGACGAAGAAATGTTAGCCGTAATGGGGCATGAACTCGGGCATATTCTGAGCGGTCATGTACTGTACAAGACGTTATTGAACTTCTTGATTACGTTTTCTCAGCGCCTGATTCGCTTCCCGATTACGGATATTGCCATGAACGGACTTATTATCGCGCTGAATGAGTGGAGCAGGAAAAGCGAATTAAGCTGTGACCGCGCCGAGCTTTTAACCGTACAAAACCCCGATGTTCCTATCCGTGCCCTGATGAAAATGGCAGGAGGTGACAATATCGACGAAATGGATTTAGGTGAATTTTTGGCACAGGCTGACGAGTACAACGAGTCGGAGACAATAGAAGATAGCTTTTACAAAATAACGAATGTTTTGTATCAATCGCATCCCTTCGCGGTGGTACGCGCCTCAGAGTTGATGAAGTGGGTACGTTCGGGTGAGTATGACCGTATTCTTGCGGGAGATTACACCCGTCGTGATGAAGACGAAGATATTTTTGAAAACTATAAGTCGGCGGCCAATGCTTATCGTGAAGATTTCTCAGAAGCAGCCCGACCGCTGGACGGAGCGTTCAAAGCCGCAGGGGATGGCGTAAACGAAGCCGCAAAACGCGCTAAGGACATCATGGATGGCTTTTTTGGAGGAAAAAAGTCGTAATGACTCCAGACTAAACAGCACTTTATCAGGTATTTAGCCTGCCTCAGAAATCTCCCCCTTACTCTTCTGCACCTGCCCGAGTACATCCTCGGAGGCCACAATGATGGCATCTAGTAATGCTTTAATCTCCTCAGTGGTTTTTCCGTCCTCTTCGCTTTTTTCGAGATCATTGAGGGCTTGATTGAAGGCCGTGAGGTTTGTGTAGGCAGTACTCGACTTAAATTTGTGTGCCGTCTCACGTAGGGAGTGCAAATCTCCACGTTCCCACTCGTCCTGCATCTTGACAGGGTATTCTTCAAGGTTTTTTTCAAGAATCCCCAAGAGGTTTAACATCATCTCGGGTTGATCATCCACGATTTCACGAATGTAACTCAGGTCAATAGCTTGATTTGGAATCATCTTTTGATTTTTATTTTGGGCATATAAGTAGATCAGCAAACTATGGCGTGAGACTGGTTTTTGGTCTGGAGAAAGCCGCCATACACGCGCAGCGGAAAGATACGTATTTTTTAGGTTTTCGGTAATACACAGATCAACTTCCGCTAGTTCGGTGCCGGCCGTG
>CAZNAK010000457.1:0-2618 GCA_964570645.1 uncultured Cytophagales bacterium
CGGTATTGTTTGGGATTTGGTGCTTGGGCCTGTTGGTCTGAGCAACAGGCCCCATTGGTCCCCAGTCCCTTATGAATGCTACTATTAAATCGGCCCGGGATTGGAAAGGCAGATAATTTTCTTTTTATCATCAGTCCCGACTCCGTGGCATCTAAGTTTTGTGATGACGAGCTCAACTATGCGGCTAGTCTGGACAAACGCTTCATTCCCATACTATTAGAAGAGAGTGAAGCGTATGCAGCACTATTACCGCAAGCGTACAAAAATACTCAGTGGATCAACTTTAAGGAACATGGGTTTGAGTCAGGCTTTCAAGACCTTCTCATGTTGCTGGATACAGACCGCGAACACGTCAGAGCGCATTCAGATTGGAAGCTGTAAGTATTATGTTACCAGAGGGGGAAGCTGGTATTTTCCGGGCGAAAAGTCAGAGGTCACGCTTCGTCACAAAAACAAACCTACTGATCGATATAATGATCTAGGGTTTCGTCCTGCGATTTCCATTTCAAACCAGTAAACCCTCAAAGTTGGTTTGAATGCGACCTGTCATGATATAGTATTTTCATTCTTACAGCGGCTATTAAAGTAGGCACTCAAAAGAAAACTGGTAATCAGTCTGGTAGGCTATGATCGTAGAGCCTCGCGTGGCTTTTTACTACACGGAGAGACGCAGTGTTAACTTCCTCAGCTTCCCTTGCAGGAGAAGCTGCAAAGACGAAACATCAGCAAAGCGGTGCCTCTACCTACAAAGCATCAAATTGATAAACCTCTTAAAGGGTTCTTAACCCTCGAAGAGATTTATGTTAGGCTTACCAGTAGTTTTCTTTGACCAGTTCCTCCACCGTATCTGTCATAATTTTGACGTAAGTAGGTAAGAAAGAGCCTTTATTGGTAGCTGTTGTCCACGGGTTCATCATCGTGGAGATAATGAAGTTCAGGGCAACATCCTCATCACCAATCAGACCAATCCGACGACGTAAAAACTGCATAAATGCAGGGCTATACACCGAAGGATCAAAGTTTGATGCCGTAACCACCAATGGCGTTTCCTCTAAGTTGCTCCGCCCAGGGCTAAAGCTGAGTTTTTCGTAGAGCTTGAAGTTCAGGTCGCTCATCTTTTGGCTATCCGTATTGTAGGAGCCGTCTGGATTTTTGAAGTTAAACATATAGGTCGTGATGGTCTGGTCCTGACTCATCTCACGCAGTAAAGCCATCGCCTCTTTATCCTTGATAATCTCTTGGTTGGGAACGCCAATAATGCGCTCTTTGATGAACTCCATCTGCTTAATCGCGTCCAACTGGCTTCCTCCCTTTTGCACGACGGGTAGCTCAGCCAAAGGCACACAGCTAATCGGACGCTCTTGGTCTAGGTTCAAACAAACGAGGTTAGCGTACAGCTTCTTTGCCCCAAACATACACTCGCTCATGATCTTGCCGTAACCCGACTCGTCGGTACGAATCACACGATGACTCAAATAGACCGAAGCCGCCGCCGCACCCGGTTTTGAGCCTTCCACGCCATAAACACCCACTGTCGGATCAAAACCACCATGATAAATCACAGGAGCCGTAAAGGCGACCAAATTTCGCATCGAGGAGTTCCGATAGCACAAACCACCCGCAGGATACGGCACATAACCTGCTTTGTGCGGATCAATCGTGATCGAATCGGCATCTTTGAGGACTTTGTATTGCGCCACAGCGTAGTCGCTCATCGGAAGCTGCGGGATAAAGCTATCGTCAATGGTCTCAGACTGAATTTCGGGGGTATCGTCTTTACGCGCCTTGCGGATCATGGCAGCAAAGTAACCTCCCCAAGCCGCATCAGCATGAACCGTGAACTCAAGCCCTTGCTTGCGGTATTTATCCCGAAGGGCGAGGATGTCGGTAAGTGGATCTACTGCACTTTCTTCGGTCGAGCCAATGATCGCCACCACCGTAACGACAGGCGTTTTGGTTTTAACGCAGTCGGCGAGCATTTCATCGAGCTTAGTTGCATCGAGTCGTGCGTTATGGTCAATCGGAACGACACGGAGATTCCCCGCACCAATCCCCAAAATCGCTGCTCCTTTTGGCCAAGAATAATGCCGCGTGATAGCGGTAAAGCCTACGGGAGCTTCGGTGATGTCTCGCAAGTACTTGTTGTAGATATCCAACATTCCAATCGTCTGGACAGAATATTTATTGACACAGTTCCCGAGGGTGGTTGTATCAGTCCCGTACTCTTTCTGAACGCGCTCTGGTATGGCTAAAACCTCATCAATCGGCAGGTTAAGCGTCGTCCAGTTATCCAGCTTGACCAAGACTTCTGTCTCTCCTGCCAGCGTCGTGACGGTAAAATCATTGAGTTTGGCGAGTTCTACTTCGTTTCGGATGGCGTTTTGGAGCGAAGTGGCGTAGAATTTAAGGTTTCTACCCATCCAAAGTCCTTCAAGATTCGCCACCGAGCCGTCGCAGGTGATGTGCCCCCAGCCTGTGATACCATCTTCGGGTTCGGCATCTTTTTGCGGATGGTCGGCGGGCAGATGCACCGTAATTGGCGAAACTTTATAGCCCAAAAGTTTACAAAGATCGTTGCCCACGTGCATTTCGAGCAAAGTCGTTACGGGAGAGGCCTC
>CAZNAK010000458.1:0-2609 GCA_964570645.1 uncultured Cytophagales bacterium
CAAACGATAGCCGCCTCGTAACGGTCTCTGACCTTGGATTTATCGCCAAAAAGAGCGAAGATGAAGTGACCGTTTTTGTTAACTCCATCCTTGACGGACAGCCCGTAGCCGATGCAACGGTAAGCTTTATCAGTACCAACAACCAGCAGATATTCAACGCAGTAACCAATAATGACGGTGTAGCGACTTTTTCCGACATCAGCAGGCAAGCCCCAGACTTTAACGTTTCTATGATTACGGCGACCAAAGGCGAGGAGTTTAGCTTCATGCACTTTGACCAGAATAAAGTTTCGACTTATGGCGATGAGATCGGTGGGGTACATGCCAAGTCAAATGGTTATCAAGCCTTTATTTACGGTCCGCGAAACCTCTATCGCCCTGGCGAGACAATGGCTTTCAAAACCATTGTCCAAGACTTCAAGTGGAACCCCGTCAAAGAGATGCTCGTCAAGATGGTCATTAAGTTTCCGAACGGAAAAACACTAACCACCCAAAAAGGAGAACTCAGCGAGCAAGGCACCTTTGAAACCGAAGTTAAGCTACCTAACAATGCCGTTACGGGCGCATACTCCGTTGAGGTCTATACCTCCAATGACATTCTGATTGGTTCGTACAATGCTAACGTCGAGGAATTTATTCCAGACCGCATCAAGGTAACGGGCCAGATGAACGCTACCGAAATTCAAAGTGGTGATGTGGCAAGCCTCAAGGCGCAGGCAGTAAATCTTTATGGACCGCCTGCCGCAGATCGTAACTACGAGGTTGAATTTAACCTTTCAAAATCTAATTATCATCCTGCGCCTAAAGACGAAAATTACGCAGATTATAATTTTTATCTTTCTGGCAACACAGGCGGCATCCGAGGGGATAACGCCTTCCGCGAAGGGAAAACGGACGCACAAGGTATGATCTCGGAGAACTTTCAGGTAGAAAACTACGATAAAATCGGCGTTCTTGAAGGTACACTTTATACAACGGTCTTTGACGAGACGGGTCGTCCTGTTAGCACACGGGATCAGTTTAAGGTCTTTACGCAGGATATTTTTGTAGGCGTTCGCCCACTAGATGCGTATTGGATCGGGACGGGGCAAAACGTGAACCTTCCCGTAGTAGCACTTGACAAGCAGGGCAAGGTCGCTAATACGAAAATTCATGTCAAAATCGTCAGGAAAGAATGGCAAAGTGTCTTAGAACGAAATTATAACGGTGATTATCGGTACGTTTCGCGCTCGCGTTTGGTTACAGAGGAAGAGTCCACGATGGATGTTTCGGGTAAAAATCAACTCAGTTTTGTCCCCGAAAAGTCAGGCTATCACGAAGTTCAGCTTTCTTTAGATGGCGCGAAGCCCTATGTTTCCACAGGTTTTTACGCCTACGGATACGGAGCGGCGGCGACTTCGTTTGAGGTCGATAAAGAGGGTGAAATAAAAATGGTCTTTGATAAGGACGAATACGAAGTTGGAGAGACCGCAAAGGTGCTATTCAAAACGCCGTTTTCGGGTCGGATGCTTGTCAGCATCGAGCGCGATAAGTTGATCGAATATAAGTTTGTGGACGTGGAGGAGAAGTCGGCGGAGCTAGAGTTTGACATCGAAAAAGCACACCTCCCGAACGTTTATGTTTCGGCGACGCTCATCAAACCAATGGCCAATCGAAATCTTCCGCTTACGGTCGCACATGGTGTTCGCCCAATCAAAGCCATTGACCGAGATTACGCAATGGACATCGAAATCGACATCCCCGAGAAGTCGCGTTCGCGTAAAGCGCAAACTATCAAAATTAAAGCTGAACCCAATTCAGAAGTTACTATCTCGGCAGTTGATGAGGGGATTTTACAACTCAAAGGCTATAAAACACCCGATCCGTTTGCGTATTTCTTCCAAAAACGTGCCCTTCAGGTATCCAGTTTTGATATGTACCCGCGCATTTTTCCGGAGCTTACCGTACGAAAGAACAGTTACGGTGCCGGCGGATACGACTTAGATGGTCGTACCAACCCACTTCAAAATAAGCGCGTCAAGCCCGTAGCGTTCTGGAGTAAGACCCTCAAAGCAGACGGCAGCGGACGTGCAGAATTTACGATCAATATTCCTGAGTTTTCGGGGGATATTCGGGTAATGGCACTCGGCGTAAAAGGTGGACAGACGGGCGCAGCGGCAAAAAATATGAAAGTCGCTGATCCGATTGTTGTGAGTGCGGGCATTCCGCGCTTCCTCAGCCCCGGTGATCTGGCGCGCGTCCCTGTGACGATCACCAATACAACCGATAAAAATGCTAATGCTAAAGTTCGACTTAAAACTTCGGGTAAATTGGAATCTCCAGGTAACACATCAGAGTCCGTTTCCATTGCGCCAAACTCCGAAAAACGGGTGTATTTTTCTTTGGCAGCCGCACAAGCCATCGGCGAGGGACAGGCAAAACTTGAGGTAGATGCCTTGGGCGAAACCTTCCCAAGTACGACGGATCTGACAGTGCGTCCGAGTACCTCGTTACTCAAACAGAACGGCTCAGGGGCGATCAAAGGCGGTGCGACGGAAGAAGTCGGCTTTGCCAACGACTTTATGCGGAGCGCTGCCACCGGGTCTTCGGCCTCGACCTGACCGAGCAGC